>NZ_JBQQBX010000030.1:0-116689 GCF_052245475.1 Streptomyces sp. 7N604
ACACAGGCCTTGCTCGCGCTCGCCCGCCGCCGGGTCGATGTGCTGTGGGCGATGCTGCGTGACAAGAGGCTGTTCACCTCCGTCCCGCCGGTCACGCAGACGGCTTGACACGATCATTGAGATTCTCCTTGATCGGGGTCTCAGCGAGCCGGGCGGTCGCGGCGCGCATGCGGAACCAGACGGTCTGGGCGGTGATGGTCTGCAGCAGCCACAGGACTTCGAGTAGGCCCGCGGTGGGTCCGAAGCCGACCGACGCCGCTGCCCACGTACCGGCCACCAGGACGGCGGCGGCGATGCCGTAGCGCCACCGCCGCACGAGCGTGCTCGTGGACGGGCGCCAGCGGTGGGCCCATGCGAGCCAGCCGGGGCCTGCGGCGGCGGCCAAGGCGAGCGGGAGGGCCAGCCAGGGTGCGGTCAGGTGCGCGATGGTGACGGCCAGGCCGGCCCCGATGGCGACCCAGGTGGGCAGGAGGGTGCGGCGGTGCTTCCACAGTGCGCGGCCGGCTGCTTCGGCTATGCGTCCGGCCCAGGTGGGCTGGTGGGGGACGACGACTACGAACGGGGTGTGGCGTGAGCGGCGGCCGCGTTGGCGGGGGATGTGGACGGTGGTGGTGCGGCGGCGGGGCATCAGGCTTCCTTCCGGCTGGTGTTGGACAGGGCGAGGTGGGTTCCTGGGCGGCCGATGCGGCGTCCGGCGGTGGTGCGGTAGATGTCGGTGGGGGTGGCGGGCTGCCAGGGCAGGCGCGCGTTCTTGGCCTGGTACATCGCCTCATCCGCACCGCGCAGGAGGACTGGCAGCGGGGCGCCGGGCCGGTCGCTGGTGCGGCAGATCCCGATCGAGGCCCGCGGGGAGAGCAGTACCGTCTCGGTGCGGACCGGGGCGGCCAGGTCCGCGGCCAGGCCGTAGGTGAGCTCGGCGTGGAGGTCGACGTCGGGGGCGAGACGGATGACGGCGGCGAACTCGTCTCCCCCGAGCCGTCCGGCGAAGCCGTCGCGCGTGGTGCACCAGGCCGCGAGTCGCTGGCCGACCGCGGCCAGGAGCTGGTCGCCGGCAGCGTGGCCGTGGCTGTCGTTGATCTGCTTGAAGCCGTTGAGGTCGAGCAGCAGCACCGCGGCGTGAGGGCGCCGAATGGCACGCAAGGCTCCCGCGGTGAACTGGTCGCGGCTGGGCAGTCCGGTGAGCGGGTCGGTGCGGGCGACGCGCAGGCGGCGGGCGAGGAAGAGGCTGTGGGCTGCCCATCCCGCCACGGGGGCGGCGATCGGCAGGGTCTGCAGCAGGACGTTCATCGGGCACCCTCCTTGGGGCTGTCGTGGTGCGGCGGGTAGGCGCAGGGCACGCACATCCCGAGCGAGGTGGGGATGACGTATCCGGCGTCGGTCTTGCAGTTCGGGCAGGTGCGGCGGGCGGTCATCGCCGCGTGGTGGGCAGCCCACTTCGCGGGCGTCATCGGGCGGATGGGCTTCGCAGCGGTGATCCGGTAGAGGTAAGCCACCCGCGCGATGCCACGGCGGCGGGTGAGCCGCATGACCTGCGCGGCGATCCGCTGCCCGCCGGGCCGTAGCCCGCGGGCGCGTAACTGCCGCCGGGTGGCCAGCCCGTCGGGAGCCATACGCCAGGGGTAGGTCGGGACGCCGTGGACCGTGCCGGAGGGGTCGAAGCACTTCCCGAACGCCAGCGACATCACCGCTCACCACCCGCAGCGGCGACGACGGGCTCTTGGGCCAGGTCAGAGTCGTCGCTGGGCTCACCCTTGCCCTGGCTGACCACGACTTCGGTCTTGGTCAGGTCGACGGGCGCCGTCGGGGCGGCCGTACGGCGGCCGGAAGGAGACGTTGCGGTGGAGGCGTCGCGGATGCGGGCCGCGCGACGGGTGCCGATGCCGTAGGTCTTCATCAGCCACGTCGCCGACGGCTCACCACCGTTCGCCGCGTGCTCCCGAGCGGCGGTGATCAGTTCGTCGTCGGTCTTGCCGGGCGGCAGGGCCTGTCGCTGCTTCGGGCCGGTGACGCGGCGGCGGCGCTGCCGGGGCTTCAGCCTCTCCTTCGTGGCGGGCGGTGCCGGGGGCAGGGACGGCAGGGGTGCCGCCCCGTTCCCGTCGGCAGGCTGCCGGTCCTCATCAGCAGGGGTGCCGGTGGCAGGGCTGCCGCCGTCCCGTCCGGCGGGGGTGTTGTGTACGGCCTCGGGTGTGTCGGTAGCGGGCTGGGACCGCAGGTGCGCCATGTGCACCAGCAGCCCGAGGACCACCGGAGGGATGGCGGACACGGCAACGATCAACGGCCAGGTGATCGGGATGACCTTGGCTGCGGCCGCGTGGTCGACGGCGTTGCCGCCGACCGAGACGGCGATGGCGCCGATGGCGTTCGCCTTCGCCCAGGCCCGCGCTCGCGCGTTGCGGGTGGAAGCGGCCAGCCACACGCGGGTGGCGGTCATCGCGTACGCGTCGACCGTGAGCGGGAGCAGCCAGGTCAGCGAGTGCAGCCAGCCGGTCCTAAGCGCCAGGTCACGCAGTCCCGCGAAGGACGACGCGGCGGCGGCGATGCCGACCACGGCCATGCCCGCGCCCAACAGCCAGTCCCGGCCAGGGGCTTCGGCCTCGCCGTCGTTCTCGGCCGCGAGGGCTTCGGTGGTCACTTCCGATCACCCAACCGAGTTCGAGATGCCGTTGACGGTGGAGGTGAGGATCTGGGTGACCACGGTCTTGGTGGTGTCGGCGAAGTCGCCGGTGAGGAACAGGCCGATCAGAATGCCGGTGATCAGCGTGGACCAGCGGTGCCCGACGTAGACGCACAGCACGACGCCGATCGCAATCAGGAAGAGCAGGACCGAGACGGTCACGGCCGGGGAGGAGTCGGCCGCAGGTGCGGCCAGCATCAGGGCGGTGTTCACGAGCAGGGGCCTCCTTCAACGAGGCGTAGAGGGGGAGTTCGGGTCTGGGTCCCGCCCGGCGCGGGCTCGCAGGGGCCGGCGCGCCGGGCAGAGGCAGAGGGCTACCGGCCGGGGTTGGCCTGGTGGCGGGCGATGACCAGCGGGACCAAGGCGGGGTCGGTGCAGTAGCCGATGTAGGGGCCTGTGGCGTCCCACACGTGCCAGCGCGGGACCAGCTGCCCGGGGCAGACGGTGCCGACGGCGAGGTAGCGGCCGTGCCGGATCACCGGGTCCACGACGGTGACGTCCTCAGGCAGCGGCTGGGCCATGGCGGTCTTCGCAGGACTCCCCTGCGCTGGTGGCGCGGGTGGCAGGCGTGGGTGCGGGCGGCGCGGCGGGCCGCGCGCTGATTGCGGTAGGCGGGGTGCCAGCCGCACAGCAGGCAGCGGGGCTGGGCACTCACCCGACTCGCCTCCCGGTCACCGGTGCGGAGTCGACGGCCAGAGCCGCCAGCCCGCCGTCGGTGACCTGCGGTGCGTACTCCGGGAGCGCACCCAGCTGGTCGAGGGTGTCGATCAGCACCGCAAGCGGCATCGCGTCGCCGTCGTAGTGCGCAGTCACCGCCGCGCGAGCGGCCACCAGGAGTTCGGCGTAGTCGTGCCGCACGGCGGCCAACTGCCGTCGCAACTGGGCGTTCATACGCGTCAGCGATCCGACGGTCGGCTTCGCCGGACGGGCCAGAATCGGGCTGGACATGAGGGCTGGAACCTCCGAAAGGCGATGGGGCCGTCGGGCAGGCGCGGGCACGACAGGGCCAGGCCAGGCACGCCCGACAGCGAGAGGGAAGAGACGAAGGGAAAGGAAGGGCTGGTCAGCGGCGCCGGGCGCGTTCGCGTCGGCTGTTGGCGACGAGCGAGCGCAGGACGACCGCGCAGACCGCTACGGCAACCGCGGTGACCGCGACGGACAGCAGCAGTGCCACCAGCACCACACCGACCACGACGACACCGGTCACGACCGTGCCCGGCGAGACGCCGTACGGACGCCGCGGAACCTCTGGAGCAGCGCCGTGTCCGCAGCTGCAGCAGTGCCCAGCGGCCTGGTGCACGCTGTGCGGCTGCACCGTGCCGGTGGCCAGCTGCTGCACGGCCGGGGCCAGGGAGACGAAGCGGCGGCCGGACGCATCGATGAGCACATACGGCTCGCCAGGCTGCACAGCAGGGAGGTTCGGATCCGTCATGCCGCACGCACCCCCTTCGGACGCAGGGCGCGTCGCTCGCTGGCGGTCAAGCCGCCGAAGATGCCGAAGCACTCCCCGTTGTCCAGCGCCATCTGCAGGCACGCGGCACGTACCGGGCAGGCGCCGCAGACTTTCTTGGCCGCTGTGATCGCATCCGGCTCGCCGTCGAAGAACAGCTCCGGATCTACCGCGGTGCAGGCCGCACCGCGCAAGAGTCCCGAGCCTGCTCCGAACAGGTCCGCGAGGCCAGGTACGAGCTGCAAGTGCGGGCGCATGCGGCCACCGATGGCGCCGTAGTGGCTCTGTGCCATCACCGCACCTCCGACCGCTCGATACGAGAAGTCGGCGACCAGTCGTACCCGCACGCGCCGCAGACCTCGCGAGAGGTGCGGCAGCGGGAGACCTGCACGCGCCGTGAGCACCGCGGGCAGGCGACCCGGCAGCACATCGGCCGACGGTCGTAGAACGGTGTCGCGGCCATCACGCCTCGCCGGCCACGTTGTCGCGGACGAGGTCAGTGATCGGCGCGTAGACCAGAACCTCGATGTTCCCCACGGTCACGTCCGTCTCGAAGGACTGCCCACTGCCGAGCAGTTCGAGGTGGGTGTCCGTGCCCATCGCCTCAGCGATCCGGGCGACCGCGAGGCACCGCTCACGCGGTTCGGCCGTGTGCGTGCTGAGCTGCACGCTCGCCCGGCGTGTGCCGCTGAGCGTCACGTACAACTGCGGGATCCCCGGAAAGCGCTCCAGGAAGTCCGCGAGCTGCCGCAACGCGGATGCTGCAGGGACAGTGGCCGGCTCTTCCGGCCACGAGATGACCGCCGTGTCAGCGGTACGCTCGTTGAGCATCGTTGAACTCCTCTGAACGGGACTCGATGCGGGACCCCGGCGGGTGGTCTGAGGTGCGGCAACACCTCGGGCCACGAGCACCGCCGGGGTTTAGCTGTTCCCCCCGGAATGAAGTCAGGTTCCCCATAACAGGGAATCTGTACTCATGAAGGGCTGTCAAGGCATTCCCTCCAACTCGTCTGGGGAACTCGCCACCGTCCTCTCCGGAAGCGATGACTCAACTATTGCGAGGCAGCCTGGAGTTCAGGAGCGTTCACTTGCGGGTGCACTTGTGCACCTGGGGGTGCAAACCGACTGCACGCCCAGCGTGACCTGCGTACAGTGACAAAGAGTCATGCTGCGACTCACGCTGGGAGATTGACGGCCACGCGGAACACCTCGGGCACTCTGCAACTTGGGGGAGCCATGGCAGACCCGAACGGCAAGCTGGCCGCCCTCATGCAGGAGGCCGGCCTATCGCACAAGGCGTTGGCACGTGCTGTGCGCAGTGCCGCAGCGGCGGCTGGGGCGGACATCGTCTGTGATCACACCTACGTGAGCCGCTGGCTGAACGGATCGACGCCGCGTGGTGGCATGCCAGGCTTCATCGCCGACGCGATTGGTCGGAAGCTGGGGCGCCGGCTATCCCTGGAAGACATCGGCATGGGTCGCGCGGCGGTTGCCGCAGTTCGGGCCGACTTGGGGCTGGACTTCGCCGACCGGCCGGAAACCACCTCGAAGACTGTGGCCGACCTCTGGCGGGCAGACCTTGCCGAGAGCGAAGTACTAGTCCGGGCTCTGCCCGACTCGACCGCCTGGCATGAGGCTTCTGTGCGATGGCTGGTGGCCCCGCCTGATGGCGAGATCATCCGTACTGACGGCGGGGCAGTCGGCGTCTCCGAAGTCGAGATGATCCGGTCGACTGCCGACATGTTCAGCACGCTGGACGGGAAGTTCGGCGGCGGACATGCTCGGCGAGCCCTGATCCAGTACCTGCATACAGACGTCCGGCCACTGCTGGGTGGCCGGTACTCAGACGCTGTTGGCAAGCAGCTGCACGCCGCAGCAGCTGAGGCACTGCTGCTGGCGGCGTGGATGTCGTACGACAGCGGACTGCACGGAATAGCTCAGCGGTACTTCATCCAGGCCCTGCGCATGGCCCAAGCTGCCAGCGACAGGCTGCTGGGCAGCAGCATCCTCTCCGCAATGAGCCACCAAGCAACGTTCGTTGGGCGCTATCGCGAAGCGGCGACGCTGGCGCGAGCGGCGAGCACCGGGCCGACCACGGCGCTTACGCCGACATTGGCCGCACAGTTCCGTGCCATGGAGGCGCGCGCTCTAGCCCGCATGAACGATTCCAAGGGCTGCGATCTCGCCCTGGCGGAAGCAGAGCGGCAGCTGAGCCGTCGGACTCCCGACAGCGACCCGGCATTCATCGCATACTTCGACGAAGTCGAGCTGGCAGCGGAGTTCGGTCACTGCTTCCGAGACTTGGGGCGCTCAGTGCAAGCCACGGAGCGCGGCGCTCGCTCGATCTTCGGAGACGGGCTCAACAACCGCAGCGACTTCTTCGCCACGATGGTTTTGGCGGAGTCGTACTTGGGTCAGGGGGAGATCAACCGAGGGTGCGAGATCGCTCTCGAAGCCCTGAAGATGGGCGAGGGCCTCAAGTCCGCGCGCTGCGTGCAGTACGTGCGGGAGTTCCAGGAGAGGATCACCAAAGGCATGAAGTCGTCGCTGGAGTATCGCGCCTTCGCAGAGCAAGCGCGGGACTATCGGCTCTGGCGGCAGGCGAGTTGATCGTCAGAACGGAGCCCAGTCGCGGCGGGATGCTCCCGTGCGAAGTGACTCAGCACGCTTCTCGACTTCTTGGGCAGCTCGGGGGTCCGCCCCGGCATTCTGCGACAACCACGTGATCATGAGCAGTTCGCGCACGCTGCGGAGGACGGTGTAGCCGGACCATGCGCGGACGTCGAAGCCGTAGCCGGCGGCGAAGTCGGCGTACTCGGACGCTGTGTGCCAGCCGAAGCTGTCGAAGTACATCGCTGTTTGCATGAGGTCCCACTCGCGTGGGCCGGTGACGAAGCCGTCCAGGTCGATGACCTTTGGCTGTCCGGTGTCATCCCGCAGAACGTTGCCGACGTTGAAGTCACCGTGCACGTGGCCGTGTGGCAGAACGAATTCGAGCCTCGCGTACTCGACTTCCAAGGCCTGCGCACGCTCGGAGAGGAAACCGCGGATCTCGGCGCGGATCTCAGCCTGTGCTAGGCGCTCGGACACCTTGGCGAAGGGCTGCAGTTCGGGGAGCGAAAAGGCCGGCGGCTTCAGCTCATGGAGCCGTCGCAGCAACTCACCCATCTCGCGGGTGCTGGCGTACGTGTCCCCGTCGGCGAGCCCTTCCCAGAAGGTCACGGCATGACCATCAACGACGACCGGCTGGTCCGCGGCCGTGACGAGGTGTGCAGCCGGATAGTCCTGGACTGCGAGCCAATCGGCTACGGCGACTTCCCTCTGCACCGACGGCAAGCGGTCCGAGCTTCTGGCGACGCGCGCCACGATGCGGCCCTTGGCGAGGCGGAACACCGCATGATCTCCAAAGCGCAAGAGTTCGATGCCGTCCGGGTCTACCTCGGCACGGCTGCAGGCGCGCCGTAGCACGCTCTCGGCACGCCCGGCGTTGAAGGCGGTTTGCTCGCCCGTCGTCATGCACTTCCCCCTGTCGGTGGTCATCAGCGCGAGATGAGCTGGCGACTCTTGCCTGGCTCCGGACGACTCACGATGCCGTCCGCTTCAAGCTTGGCGAGCGCGGCCTGCACGGTCTTCTTGCTCGCCCCGAAGCGTTGCATCCATGCCTTCTCGCCGATCAGCTTGCCCTCGGGAGCGACGTCACCGGCCTCTTCCTCGAGCGCCTTACGGATGCCTTGAGCGACCTCGTCGACACGGGACTCCTGGCCGCTCTCGGCACGCACGTACCGCCGTCCGGCCCGCTTCAGAGCCCCTTCGTCGACCAGGAGTCGCCGGGCCTGCGCCACTGTGTCGACGGACACCGCATACTCGCGCGCGAGATCTTCGCCTGTCGGGATCGCCTCGACAGTCGGGTACTCCTTGAGCCATGCACGGATACGGGCCGCGACATCCTCGTATGAGACGTCCGACCGTGCGCCGGCGCCAGCCGCGACGATGCGCCACCGCTGCCCCTGACGGCGGGCGAGGATGCCCTCCTGTTCCAAGAGCCTGTACGCGCGCTGCACCATCCCGCGCGACACCCCAAGCTCCTGCGCGAGCCCGCCCTCAGAGGGCATACGAGCACTGGCCCTTAGGTCCCCGGACGTGATCCGGACCTTCAGGGCCTCTGACAGCTGTAGGTAGCTCGTGTACGGGCTCGCGGGCACATCCGTCCTCTCGGAAGGCTTAGGGCAAGACCAAGCGTAGAACGACGCCTGACCAGCTGACACAGCGCGTATCTGACTGATCGCATCCGAGACTCCGGGCATGCTCGTGCCATGCCGGACGCGAGCACCCGCGCGGCCAACCATGCGCTGCCGGCCAGCGAATAGAGAGCCGCATACCTGCGCTACAGGTGGCTAGCTTTGGAGGCGGGACTTTAGTTAATTCTTGGCCTTGGAGAGACGTGAATCGTATCGCTAGAGAAGAGATCAGAGCCGTGAGCCTTCGAAATGTCACGTATAAGTATATGCTTTACATTCTCCAGGCTAGCCAAAGGCGAAATGTCAACCGTCGACCCCTTACCTGCACCCACTAAGAGGAGATGGTCCAGGGATGGAAAGATTCGCGCAATATGGGAAAAGTCCACGGCCTGCCCCACGCCGTAAATAGTCAGGTACGTGACTTGCCCCAGCACGGGAACCTGGGCGATTTCTTCGAAGGCATAGGGCGCTGCAGCCTCTGTGAGGACGAGATTCCCAAGACGCGTCATATCGAGAAGCTCAACGAAATATTGCGTAAACTTTTCCGCCGGCAAAGAGAGGGTCTTGAGCCCCATCCAGCGGGATAGTCCTTCTATTGATTCTGCGCCAAAGTTATGTGGGCCAAGTTCAAGATACTCGAGATCGTCGTTTACCGGAAGTTCTCCAAGATCGCGATAGCCTAGTTCAGTCGCCAGCTCGAGGCTGCGCAGCGATGCTAATTCGCGGAGTGCACTGACGTCCAAATCCGGGTTCATATTTTCGAGACCTAAATGCGTCAGCGTCGTTCCCCTCAGCCCATCCAGCCGTTCCAGTTGAGGGCAATCATATATGCGCAACTCTTCCAGTTTACGATAGTTAGATATCCACTGCAGATCATACACGAAATCATTCGATGAAATCGCCAGGTCCAGGATTTTTGACACATTCTGCTGGTCTGCCATATCAACGGTGTCGTGATCGCCGTAATAGAAAATCCCCGTGACGTGAAGTCTTGAAATTTCCTTCGCCTGCTGCGACTCCTCAATGAATACCGACTCGTAAGGCCCCTGCATTGGCGCAAGAACCTCGGTTACGTATTCCTGAGCATCGAATCGGGCCCAGTCCAGAGTTAACGCATCAAGTACTTTGGCTTCGCGAGCTCCGTTGAACGACTTGAGGTACGCCAGCGCGGCATCTCCACCGATACGCTGTGCAACTGAAATGGTTGGTTCTATTTCATCTTTGAGTAGATCATTAGGTGCGGGGAGAAGATCCAGCACGACCGGGCCCACCTGGACTAGGGCATGTACCTCCTCGGCAGCTCGCGGGGGAAGTAGCAGATCGGCCCTCGTTTGAACCTCAGATCGTATAGGAGCGGCGAGTTCTGTAGCATGTTGGAGACACGCCAGGGCAAGGAGTCGCAGCCTGGTGCTGAATTGTTTTTCCCGGTCCCCGCGCTCAATCAACTTCTCCAGGAGCTTAGCTCGTTCATCAGGCCGTGCGTGAGCCACGACCATGCGAACCACATCCTCCCACTGCTCATCGTGGGCTTGATTGGCGATGTAAGGGAGGTCGTACGACTCGACTGCAGCTTTAGCGCCGAGGAAGTCCTGAAAAGTTCGATGCACAAAATCGACCGTGTCATCGGTTGGAGCGCGGAGCAAACCCGTACGGCTGAGCAAGTGTCGCAGAATTTCACTCGCTGTGCCCTGACAAGCGACATCCGGCATGCCTGGAAGGGCTTGTTCTATAAGATCCTCTGCGGTGTCCCAAGATAGTTCTGTCTGGCCATTTCGAATCAGCCAGTAGGCAAGCTTCTGAAGGAGCTGAACACTCTCCTTCTCGTTCAAAGTGATGCCTTCAGGAGCAAAGACCTCTCGCTCTTGATCGCGCCTGAATAGCAGCATCGATAAGGCTGCGGAGTACAGCTCAACTCGATCATTGGGAAGTTGCCCCCGTCGATCACGGTGGAGGGCGCAAACGAGAGCACAAAGCAGTGGGGTCGTGGTGAACAGAGCGAGGTCGCGCTTAGCGCGTACCTTGTCCCGAAGTTGGCTCTCAAGTGTATCCAGGTGATTTCGTAACTCGTTGCTCGTGGCTCCTGCCTTAGCCGCTGAATGCCATCTCGTGACAAAGACGCTAACGTCTGTGCGAGTCATCGGGCGGACGGTTAGTTCACTAAAGCCAACCTGTTGAAGCCAGGAATTAGGGACGGCATTCGGTCTCGTTGTAACGATGACACGTGATCTGTTGTATGCCGATAGCATCTCCGTAAGCCAGGCGCTAGTCCTCTCTCGGAGATTGGCGGGCACCTCATCGAGTCCGTCTACCAAGATGAGAGCTCGCCCCGAGGCAAGTACTCGATCTGCCCACCCTTTCGGCTGGGCCGAAGAAATAGGGCAGCCGATAGAGGAAAGGAACTGCTCTGGCTTGGGTAGCTCTCCGTGACGGGAGAATGTGCGCAGCGGGAGGAAGAATGCGATTGCTGAGCGGAGCTCTTTCAGCGGAGCGGGTACATTACCTGTGGCACTCGCGCACGCGAGCCATTGCAGCAGCGTAGTTTTGCCGCTACCTGCCAATCCCCTCACCAGTGCCTTTTGGTGGCTAGCAAGAGCCACTTCTGCACGCTCCACGCGTTGTTGTGTGGTGCTATGACCGCTGATTCCCCATAGGTGGTCTTGCTCCGCCAGTTCTAAGCTCAGGTAGGCGGCGTCCAGCGGCCAATAGGCCTGGGCTGGTCCTCTCAAGTCAAGCCCGACGACAGTAAGCTGTCCGTGTCGTTGGGCTAGATATGCTCTGTAGCGGGCTTCGAACTCAGAATCTTCCTTTCTGAGGCCTGCGTTCTGAGAACGAACGCTTCTCACCGTATGAGGCAGCGCTTGCTCGCCCCGCCCTGAGGCTCGCAAGCTGTTGCGGCGGAGTTCAAGGAGTGGCCCTGGCTCCAGGTTGAGGGCTGCAGCTAGCGCGATGACGGTTGCCTCGCTAGGCACCGACCGACCGCTGAAGGCCTGACTGACTGTGGTCCTCCCCAGGCCAGAGCGTCGGGTCACTGCGGCCATGTTCAGCCGTGCCTTGAGCTTGGCTGCATGCAGGCGATCGCGCAGTTGATCTAAGGCCTCTTCACTCACTCTTGCCCCCCTCGTTCCGCTGGCACTTCGGCCATTGGAGCGCGCACTAGCGCCCGGCCGCGCAAGACCTTCGGCTAGCACCACCTGTTCAGTTTGTTCATCTTGGTTCAACTGAACGGCGCTGAACAGCAGATCAGCCAGATTGAGTCCTGCCCGGAGCGGCCGGGCCTCGGACCAAGCAGTGTCGGAGCAGGCTGAGCGTGAGGAGTGTCAGTGTCTGGGAGCGCAAAGGTGATCGTGCTTGCTTTGACGATCACGGTGGCCGTGTTGGTATCGCTCGTAGTAGCCCTGGTAGCCGGCCTGCTGGCCATGCAGGAGGAGACATCATGGCCCAAAGCCCTTACACGTGCGGGTATGGCGTTTGGGGGAGCTATGGGGGTGATGACCGGTCTTCTCACTCTCGTTGTCGGACTCTATGGGTGACGTGGAGACCACAACGCTCAGGTCTTCGAGCCAGGGGCACCAGGCATGCATTCGATGGCGGAACGGGAAGTGGGGCGACGCAGCCTATTGACTAGTGGGCGGCCTCGTGCGCGATCGAGCATGATCAGAGGGCCGTAGGCTCATTGGCATTGCGAAGTCGGCCCCGGCGCGGGAGGAGGCAGCCCCTACGGATCCCGCGCTCTGCGTGTGTCGCGCAGGTGCCTTCCACCAGATCCACCAGGCGCCAGCACAACAGTCGCGCTTCGCATTGTGGAGGCCAGACCAGTCTGCGGGGCTCGCCACTCAGCGACGTCTTCTCGTCGATCGTGCGGTCGGCCGTCAGCGACGCCGGGGTGGCATGCCCCGCGAACACCGCAAGTCCGCCGACGATGGCGAGCGCCACGCAGACCCACCGCCACCAGGAGTCCACAGCAAGAGCGCCCTAAGTCGACAGCGCGCTGATGGCTAACCAGCCCAGCGCGAGCATCGCCAGCTCCGTCCTCGACTGCTGCGCAGTCTGCTCTTCGTGTGCATCCACACGTCCCCCCACTCAAACGTGGAACAGTCGCGATTTGAGTGTCCCCGGCAGGACTGACACAGGCTCGGGGATGTCGGCTTCTGGTCTCATTCTTGGTCTCGTTCAGCCAAGACCAGCGACGGCCACGAAGGTTCGTCCAGCCCCTCGCGCTGCCGGTCAGACCCTATTTGAACGCATTCGAACTTCAAGGATCAGACCTGCAAAGCGAGTTACGCTGGTTCGATTCCAGTCACGGCCTCCATCAGTGCAACGCACTGAGCTGCCCAAAGACAAAGGGCGGTCCCGATCGGGACCCGCCCTTTGTGATCTTTCGTCTAAGTTCCCGTCTCAGTTGGTCAGTACGAGGGCTCCGGCTGGTCCATCGTCATCGTCGTCCGAGTCCTCTCCGTTCGCCTGCCAGATGAGTCCGTCGACCTGTTGGGCGATGCTGCTGCGGACTCCGTCGACCATGTGCTGATAGCGCGCGGCCATGGAACTGGACGACCACCCCATGAGGCCCATGACGGCTCGCTCGGGTTTACCCTAAGGATCAGCAGCACCGTTGCAGCAGTGTGCCGAGCGTCGTGGAGCCGTCCGTCGCTCACCTTCGCATCACGCACCAGCTCCTAGTTCAGGGCCGAACGCAGCGTCGAGCGGCACTCGTACGGCTTGAGACCGGCCGACTCCCCCGCCCCCTGAAATGCCGCCTCCACCACGTGCCGGGGGATGTCGCCCCAGGCCACGAAGCGCCCCAGCTTGCGGGCGGCTTCGAACAGCGTCGCTTCCCGGTCGCCTTCCACCGCGGCCTCGATCGCAGCACGTTCGCGGTCCAGGAGGAGCTGCGCAACACGGCTGGCGTTCCGGGCCGTGGCGATCATGGCCGGGCGGCTGGGCTTGGGCGGTCCCTGGAGCAGCGGCTGCAGCCACGCCGGGACATCGGCCACGGGGGCGTCGTGGGTGACTTCATAGGAGGAGGTGCCGATGGTGCTGCCGGCGGCGACTACGTAGCCGCCCCAGGCGCGGGTGTCGATCCGCGGCCCCAGCACCTTTTGGGTGTTGTGCAGCCGCACCGTGGCCGGGACGGTGAAATACAGGTGTTCTCCACCAGGTCGCCGCGCCGCAAGACGCGTCCGAACTGCCCTTGCTGTTGTCCCTCGGCACGTCCAGGTCGACGACGACCAGATTGGACGGGCCGGTGGCGATGCCGACGTTGAACGGCCGCTGTGCCCACGCGGCCCGGATGCGGTCGGGTCCGTGGTGGCGCGCTGCTCCCACTTGCGGTGCCCGCCGGCGCAATCCCCGGCCCCGGGGCACCGTTCCTCGCCGTGCAGCGCCGGCGGCGTGCCGCCGGGACGAAGGGGATGGACGCACCAGCCGCGGTCGGCGGTTTCCAGAGCGGCATTGAGGAGGCGTTGCTGGAGGCTCATGCGGCGCCTCCTTCGACCGTGAACAGGCCCGGCTGGTGCGCCAAGGGCCGGTTGGACCAGATGACCTCAACAACGGAGGGTCCGGTGTGACCAGGCCGGTTGCTGGTGGGGCGCTGCACTGCCATGCCAGTGCGCCACCAGCCCTGATAGAGCTTGGCGTACAGGGGGCCGCCGTAGCCGGACAGCAGCACCGTGGCTTTGGCGCTGGCGAGAGCCCCGGCCAGGGCTCGGTAGTCGACTTCGGTGTTGGTGTCGTGGGCGTAGTCTCCGCCGCAGCTGCGCGCGAGCCCGCTGCGGGTGGAGTCGAGGTAGGGCGGATCGCAGTACAGCACACCCGCGCCGGCCGCGCCCGTGACACGGCGGCGGGTCGTGTTATGGGCGCTCGACACATGCCCGACACACTCTGTGCCGCTACACAGCCCTGGGAGGCTCCCGCGCAGGTGCACGTCGTCGCGTAGGCGTGACCGACGAGGTCCCGGTAATCCATCGGGAGTTGCAAGCGCTCCACGAGCGGGCGACGGTCGCCCTTACCGGCCATGTACCAGCCCGCGCCCTGGACGGACTCGATGCCTTCCGCCTTGAGCGTTTTGAGTGCCCGGCCGATCGTTGCTCGGGCCACACCATAGGTGCGCATCAGCTCTGCCTCGGACGGCAGCGTATCCACAGTGGGTAGCCCTGCCCGATCGCCAATTCATCACCATACAGCAGGCAATGACACCTTTGTTCTTAAATAATGTCTTGCCGTTGAGTGACAACTGCGTGTACGTTGTGGACGCCCAAAATGGCGATCCCTAGAAAGTGCGGACTCCATTGAAGAGAAAAATGTCCTCCATTGCGGCTGTCTGCTCAACAGCGGTCCTCAGCGCTTCCACCGTTCTGTTTGGCGGCGCTCCGGCGCAGGCAAGCTCATGGTGCTCAGCTACCCAGCACAAGGAGTTCCCCACTCCTGGGTACGACGTGGATGTCTATCTGGACGTTTGCATAGTGCGAACCACCAGCAACTACAACAAGTACTATGCGTCCATCGGCGGGTATTTCATCGACGGTGGCGGTTCCCGCAATTTCGACAATTTTGACATCAAGGTAAGGCTCGAGCGAAACAACGCGGACATCTTGACGGCGTCCTGTGACGAGACCTACCCATTGAATAATGCGGATTCCGGTGCACTTCAGTGCTGGACGGCGGAGTACTACACTACCTCGCCTGGTGGGCTGAGCGCTGACGGTGCGGTCGTCTATAACATCGACTCTGATGGTGCAGGCGACTTCACCTGGAGCCTCACGGGCTCACCTGAACTCTGATCCTCCAGCCTGAATCATCGCTGAGTCGCCCGCGCGAGCTTACACGGCCTCCGCCAAGTAGCTGCAGAAGCTTGGACGAGCCTCTTAATTGGCTCCTGGGCTGGAGATCAGGACGGATGGCCCGGGATCCGCTGATGCATTCCCGGGCTCTGTCCGCAGCTCGAATGACATCTACCGATGACGCCAACAGACGTATGTGGAGGGTCAAGCGCGATCCCGGCTGTGGTGCGGGGAGGTCTTTGGGCCAGGGGGCCGCCAACTCGCGGCCGTCCTGCGGGACCGCTACAGCACGGCGGCATAGGACTGCCTGAGCCACCTGCAAGGGCATGGCAGGGAGAATCAGGGTTCCTACCCTCTTGACCGGCAGAAACAGGAGACGGGCGCGTCCTCAGGGGAGGCCGCGCCCGTCTCAGTTTCCGTCTCATTCATCGGCGTACGCGGCCGTCCAGGGTTGTTCACTCCGCCCTGGTGGGCACGGCATCCGTACCGGAATGAACGCCGGTGAACGGGTCCGCATTATGCTCTGCCCAGCACAAACAGACCTGCAGAGCGAGTTATGTGGGTTCGATTCCCGCCACGGCCTCCACCAGCTCAGCAGCGCTGAGCTGTAAGAATGAAGGGGCGGACCCAAGGCCGAGGCCCCGGCCAACGCGTCGGCGGCCCCCTTCCCTGCCGCAGCCGGACCGTGGCGATCACCGGCCGGGCCGTGGGCGTGCAGATGGCGGCCAGCGGTGGGTGCAGGTGCGCACCACCTTCAAGCGGCCGATCTGGGCCCTCGCTTGGCCGGGTGTGGACCGCCCCGCCGCCCTGGGAAGAGCGGCAGGGCGGAACGAGTGTGCAGCTAGGGCGCCTTGTGTTTCAGATCAGCGGAGAGGTGCTGCGCTTCCGCTACTTGCGGCCGCCCCTGCTTGGCCGTAGCCACCGCTCTGGCCGTAGCCACCGCCTTGACCGTAACCTCCACTCTGACCGTAGCCACCGCTTTGACCGTAGCTGCTGCTCTGGTTTTGGCCTCCGCTCTGGGCGCCCGGCGGGGTGGGTGTCCGCGAAGAGTCCGACGACGAGTTGTTGTGCCAGTTGTATTCGCCCGTCAACGGCCGCCTGTGTGATGCGGCCCACTCCGCCCTGAGTCGTACCTGCTCCGGGTCCGCGGGCGGCAGGTCCTGCCGCACCTGGTTTGCGTATTCCTGGTTGGGATAGTTGTCGGGGGCCTGATAGATCTGGTCCTGCTGCTGTTCTCGGGTCTGGCTCCATGGCTCGGGCGTCGTGCCGGCCGCCCTGGCTGTCGCGGCAAGAATTTGCTGGTTTGTCGCGCTGCTGTCCAGGCCGAAGGTGCTGGGATTGACGCGGGCGACACGGGAGTTCTCCTGCCGCGCCCTCGGGGTCTTCCCCGCGGCGTGGCGGGGCCGGGGGTTCTGGGGCGCTACTGTCCCGGAGTAGTGCTCGTACCTGACGTTACCGTCATAGTTGACGGCGGTGGGTTGGGATTGAAGCCCGTGAGCCGCTCCCTGCCGTGGAATTCTTCCCCGAGTTCCCTTTCCACTGACTGGCGGGGCCTTTCCCGCCCGTGGGCCCTGCCGCCGGGTTGGCTGGGGAATTCTTGGCCGTAGCCTTCCCTCCCGTACGGCTCCCTCTCGTTCCTGACGCCGACAACGTAGTCGTCGCCTCCTTTACGGTCGCATGCCGCTTTTTCTTCTCTTTCTGTGGCATGAGGATGTTTTCCTTCCTGCCTCGATTGCTCTCGCCGGGCACCGGCTGGCTGCCGGCTTCCCGTGCGGGCCCTGGAAGGGCTTGGAAGGCATGAACGGCCCGGCGCACACGAACGGTTCGCATGAGCGCGTTGCGGGAGGGGTGGGGGCCGCTCATGTGTGTGTCGGTGGACTGGGCCAGAGCTACTGGGGCTCCTGGCCGTGGAAGGCAACGGTCGCCGAGAACGGCCAGAAGCGGGAGACATACGTCTCCATCAAGGGCGGGAAACTGCTGGTCCATAACAGCGAGGAAGGGGAAGCGTTCAAGACTGGCGCGCGGCGCCCTCCGGCCAGATCACATCGACCGGCAGACCCGCATCTCGGGCAGCGACAACGACGTCTGCGGTGCCGCCGCCCTTGCCGCTCGGCGGCGCCCCGTTCCACACGGCGACCACCCGATCAGCTCGCTCAAGCAGGGTCTTGTTCGCGGCCTCGTATGCCTCACGGTTCGCCGTCTCATAGGGCATGACGAGCACTTCGTCCGCGACCTCGATGAGCCGGTTGAACGTCTCGGCGTGGTCAGGCTTCACCTTCGCCTGCCGGTAGTCCTTCGACGGCAGGACGACGACCAAGCGCCCGCCCGCCTCAAGCAGTTCCTCGGCAAAGAGAGTGTCCGAACCCCGGGCGATGCACGACACACCCACCAGCTGACCAGCGGCGTACTTGCTCAGCGTGACCCGCAGGCTCGCGCGCACCAGCTCGACGCTGTCGTCGGTAAGGTCCATGTGCCCGGTCACCGCGATCGTCGTCACGCTGCGCTCCCTCTTCAGCTCGCCAACAGGTCGCGGATCCTATCGCGCGCCTCACGAACGGTCCGGGATGCGCTGTCCTTCAGGAGCGCAGGTCAAGAATCATCGAGTCGTACACCGGGGCGCCGTCCCATGGCTGGGACCTCCCGACCTTTCGGTACCCCCACGCCGCGTAGGCGGACTGTGCCGGCGCCGCCTCGGGCTCGGGCCGCATGGTGAGCGTCACGCGCTCGACCTCCAGCCCGTCGAGCAGCTGGGCATGCAGCTCGGCAGCGATGCCCCGGCGGCGCCATGGCTTGCGCACGGCCAACTCGATGATGACGAACGTCCGCTCGCCGGTCTCCCGGGTGAAGTCCTCCGGCAGCGGTTCCAGCGAACTCTTCCACCAGCCGGTGTCCGCCGGGAGTCGGTACCCGTAGGTGAAACCGATGACTTCGCCGCCGTCACTGGCGAGTACGACCCGGAACCCGGGCCGGGTCGCAGCCTGCTGCTGGAAGCGCTCGATGAACTCGGCGACGTCCCGCGGACCCTCGCAGTACGGCGGCTCGACGTACACCTCCTCGTAGGCCGGGAGGAACGCATCGAGCTGGTGCCCCGCCTCCGGCCCTTCCCACCGTCGATACGTCACCTCAACCATGCCTCTCCCCTCACTGGGTGTACTCGTTCAGCGCCTCGGCTGACTCCCGAGCGCTCACAGCGTCCGTGCCCTGAAGAAGCCCGCGGACTTCGGCCAGGCGACGCACGACACGGCCAGACTCGACCTCCGCCAGCTGCTCAAGGCTGCCGACAGCCTCCGCGGCGCCCTCGTCGACCTCGCCAGCCTGCACCAGGCTGCGGGCCAAGGTGAGCCGGTACAGCGCCAGGTTCCGCCCGTAGGTGCGGTCCTGGTGGGCCAAGGCAGCGCGCAGGAACGGCACGGCCGCCTTGTGGTGCCCGGCCTCGGTGTAGAGAAGCCCCTGGGCGTAGTCGAGCTCGGCGTTGCCGTGGAACGCGGCCCAGTCCGGTGCCGGACGCCCGTGGTCGGCGCGGTCGGCCATGCGTATGGAGTTGGCCAAGCAGCGCCGTGCGCCCGTGTGGTCACGCATCAGCGCAAGGGCGCGCGCTTCGCGGGCTTCGATCAGGGAGAGCAGGACCGGCGAGCCGAGCGCGGCGGCACGCTGATGGGCCGCGCGCGCCAGGTCGTACCCGTCTCGTGGTCGTCCCTCATGGCTGGCCTGCATGCTCAAGGAAGCGAGCACCAAGACCTCGAGGCTGCCGCCCCGCAGCAGGGTGGCTGTGGTCAAGGCCTCGCCCCAGTAGCGCCGCGCGGTGTCCTGATCGTCTGCGTCGTAGTACAGCCAGGCGCATTGCTCCGCCGTCTCGCCTGCCAGCAGTCGGAGTTGGCGGCCGATGGTGTCCGGGTAGGTGCCGGTGTTGATGACGCGGCGCACACGGCGAAGGTGCCGGACTGCCAGGGAACGAACGGCATCGCCGCCGTAGGCGTCATCGAGGGTGTATAGGGACCGCAGGCCCTGGCGAAGTTCCACGACATGGGCCGTACCCACAGCGTCCGAGGAGCCTAGGGCGAGGCTAGCGGCTGAGCCCAGAGTGTCGGAGACGAATGCACGGCGGTCCACGCTCACCTCCTGACCTTGCTCGCTGTTTCCTGCACCTACCGTGACGCTGAGTTCGAGTCCGGGAAAGCCTAGGTCCACGGGGCTCACGCCGAACATGGCGTGCAGCACGCGCCAAGCGCGGGGCCGCGGTCGCGGCGGGTTGGGCTGGCGCCATCGGCGGAACTGACGGTCGGTGAGGGCGACATGTTCGCCTACCAGGCGAGCCGTGTCGTCAAAGGCGCGCAGGAACACGCCCGGCTGAGACCAGCCACGCGCTGCGCACTCGCGCGCGAAAGGGGTCACCTGCTCCTCCATCTCCACCCCCAGTGTTGCTGTTAATACCGACCGTAGCTGCAAGGGAGGCGGGTATGTCCGGTCGTCAGGAGAAAGTCCGCCGGAAAGTCCGGCCGTTGGTCCGGCGGTCGACGCGCCGCCGCGGTTCTCTCGTCGTGAGAAGAATCGAGGGGAGCACAAGCGTGACCACCGGACAGCGGCCCAGGACGAAACAGCAGGCTGACGAGATCGACGTGGACCACATTGGCCAGACGATCGAGCAGGCTGTGGCCCAGCGCGGCGCGCTGCCGCCGTACCAGGAGCTGGTCGACCTCGAGCAACTGCTCCGCGGGCACCTCCAGCTCCTGATGCCGATCGTGCAGAGCGGGACCGACGCACTGAACCACGGCACGCCCGACTGGTACCGGCGCCAGGCGTGGCTCGACCACTCCCGCCACGCGCTCGAGCGAGGGCTCGGCGACGGCCTGCAGTCCGCCGCGAACCACGTCGAGGACCTCGCCCGCATGTGCCGCATCCTGCTCAACTACCAGCAGGACACCCGGTGAGCGCTGCCAGGCCCCGTCCGCGGCTGCCTGTACGGGAGCATGGCGCGACGCTGCGGCAGGGCGGGCACCGCCCGCCGCGGCTGTTCGTCCAAGCGCCGGGCCTGCCTCGGAGATACGGCCCGCCTGGTCCCGGGACGAGGACGCCCGTCGTTGTGGAACAGGTGCTGCACGGCTTGCGCCCTGTCGCGGTGGGTTCGATTCCGGTCATGGCCTCCATGGGTCCGGCTGCGCGGCGTGCTGGACGAGCGCGCGCAGCCGGGTGGTTCACTCGCGGCGCAGGAGGACGTCGATCACCGAGTCCAGATAGCGCGTCCCCGCCTCGCCCGCCGGGAGCGTCTCCGGCACCGCGTGGATCAGCTGGGTGTGGCCGAGATAGCCGGTGTACGCCAGCAGGCCCCGGCGGTGCGCCTCCTCCGGCGGGAAGCCCAGCTCGGTGAAGAGCTGCGCCACGTACGCGATCCGGCGGGCCGTCACCCGCCGCAGCACCGCAGCGACTTGTGGGTGTCCGGCCGTGGCCAGCAGGGAGACTTCGAGCGGGTCCCCGGCCGCCGACGCCGACGCCTCCGCGAAGAGCATGCGCAGCCGACGTTCCGGATCCGGCTCGTGGTCCAGCTCGGCGATGATCGCTTCGGTGGAGATCTGCTCCCACCGGTCCAGCGCGGCCTCGATCAGCGCCTCCCGGTTGGCGAAGTGCCAGTAGAAGCTGCCCTTCGTCGTCCCCAGGCGGGCGGCGAGCGGCTCGACCGCTACCGCGGCGAGGCCGCCTTCGCCGATGGCGGTGAGCGCCGCGTCCGCCCAGTCCCGCACGCTCAGCCGCTGCCGTCCGCCGCCCCGGGACCGGGGCTCCCGCCGTTGCACCATGACCGTACGGTACCGTACGGTAAGACCATACGGCAGCGTATGGAGGTGCCCGATGCGCACAGTGCGCAACGTTCACGAACGCACCATCGAGGCCCCGGCCGAGACCGTCGGAGCCCTGCTCGACCAGCTCTCCTCCCCTCTCGACCCGCTCTTCCCCACCCCCGCCTGGCCCCCAATGCGCTTCGACCGCCCGCTGGGCGTCGGCGCGACCGGCGGCCACGGCTTCGTCCGCTACGCGGTCGCCGCGTACGAGCCGGGCCGCCGGGTCCGCTTCGCGTTCGGCCCGCCCATGAACGGCCATCACGGCATAGCCGTCGAGCCGCTCGGTCCCGGGCGCTGCCGCGTACGGCACACGCTGGAGGCGGAGCAGCGCCCCACGCTCTGGGTGGGCTGGGCGCTGGCGGTCCGCTGGATGCACGACACGGTGGTCGAGGAGATCTTCGACAACGTCGAGCGGGTCGCCACCGGGGCGGTACGGCGCCCGGTCCGCTGGTCGCCCTGGGTGCGGCTGCTCAACCGGCTGGTGTGGGACAGGCCGGCAGCCGTGGAGATCCCCGCGGCCGCCCGGCTGGCCCGTACCGCCTTCGAGCGGACCGACTTCCACGACGCCTGGCAGATGGACGTCCGCCCGGGGATGCCGGAGGAGCCGGAGGCCTGGCGGGGCGTTCTGCGCGGTGCCCCCTTCCCTGTGGTGGGCCGCGAGGGCGGCGAGGTGCTGCTGGGCGAGGACGCCGGGCACCTGGACTTCCGCGCGTCGATCCTCGTCGACGACGGCCGGGTCACCCTCTCCACGGTCGTGAGGATCCACAACTGGCGCGGTCGGCTCTACTGGGCCGTGGTCAAGCGGGTGCACCCGTGCATGGCCCGCACCATGTTGCGCCGCACCCACCGCAGGCTCGCCCTGGCCGCCCCGAGCGCCGGGGAGCGGGCTCAGCGGGCGCCCGATTCTCCCGAAGCACAGGTGAGTTGAGCCGAGCGGTGGCGGTCCGACCGCGCGGTGACCGGCCGGACTCGCGGGTGCCGGCCGGTCGCCGCCCACCGCCCCTGACCCCTGAAACCTCCGCCCGCAGCCCGTCGCAGCCTCAGCGCTGAGGAAGCGCCACCGCCGCCTGCGGGCGGATCGGGAGCCGGTTCACCGGGCGCCCGGTCGCGGCCCGCACGGCCGCGGCCACCGCCGCCGGGGACGTGACCACCGGCACCGCGCTCGCCGCCTTCGCCCCGAAGGGCGCCACGACGTCCCGCTCCTCGACCAGCTTCACGATCCGGATGTCCGGCGCGTCCAGCGCGGTCGGCAGCGCGTACCCGGTCAGGTCGGGCCGCCGGACCACGCCGCGCGACGTCCGCAGGTTCTCGGTGAGCGCCGCGCCCATGCCCTGCGTCACGCCCGCCTCGATACGGGAGGCCAGCTGGCGCGGGTTGAGCACCCGCCCCACGTCCTGCGCCACCGCCATCTCCACGACCCGCACCGAGCCCAGCTCGATGTCCACGTCCACCACGGCCCGTACGGCGGCGAAGGCGAGCCCGACGAACGCGTCGCCCTGGCCCGTGTCGTCCAGCGGCTCCGTCGGGTGCGGGCGGCATTGCGCGGTCGCCCACAGCTCCTTGCCGTCGAGCGTCTCCGCCACGGTCGTGCTGAGCACCCCGTCGTACGAGGTGATCTTGCCGTCGGCGATCGTCAGCAGCTCCGTGGACATCCCGAACTTGTGCGCCAGCGGCTGGAGCAGCTGCGTACGGACCATCTTGGCCGCGCGCTCGACCGCGCCGCCCGACACCCACGTGTGCCGGCCGTGGCAGGCGGGGCCCGCCGGCGGCTGGTCGGTGTCGACCGAGGCGACGTGCACCTCCTCGACGCCCAGCACCTCCTGGACGATCTGCCGGGCGAGCGTGGAGAAGCCCTGGCCGGTCTCGACGGCGGCGCAGATCACCGTCGCCTCACCGCCGTTGACCTTCACCGTCGCCGTGGAGACCTCGTCCGCGCCCTCCGCGCCGAGCATGTGCACCATGCCCAACGCGTAGCCGACGCCGCGCCGCACCGCGCCCGGCTCGCCCGCGCCCTCGGGGCCGCCCGGCAGCAGCCACTCCTCCTCCGGGGCGTCCTTGGGCAGCGGCGGCAGCTCCGCGTCCCGTACGGCCTGGAGCAGCTCGGCGACCGGGGCCGGGCAGGTCACGGTCTGGCCGGTCGGCAGCAGGTCGCCGGTGGCCATCACATTGCGCAGCCGCAGCTCCACCGGGTCGATGCCCAGCTTGGCGGCCAGCTTGTCCATCTGGCCCTCGTACGCCGCGCACACCTGCATCGCGCCCTCGCCCCGGACATGGCCCGACGGCGGGTTGTTGGTGCGGACGGCCCAGCCCTCGACGAAGGCGTGCGGCACGACGTACGGGCCCGCGGCGAAGGCGACGGCCGCGGCGAGGGAGTCGGCGGAGGAGTCCGCGTACGCGCCCGCGTCCAGCAGGATCTGCGCCTCGACCTTGACCAGGCGGCCCTCGGAGTCGGCGTGGTGGCGGTAGCGCAGGAGGGTGGGGTGGCGGTGCGCGTGGCCGAGGAAGGACTCCTCGCGGGTCGCGGCCAGCTTCACCGGGCAGCCGGTGCGCAGCGCGAGCAGCCCGAGCGGCAGCTGCATGCCCGCGTCCTCGCGGTCGCCCATCGCGCCGGGCACGCCGGTGACGACGACCTTGACGCGCTCGGGCTCCAGGCCGAAGCAGGCGGCGGCGAGGTCGCGGTCGGCGTGCGGGTCGGTGGATGCGGTGTAGATCTCCACGCCGCCGTCGGGACGCGGCACGGCGAGCCCGGCCTCGGCTCCGATGGGCGCGGGGTCCTGCCGCCCGATGCGGTAGAGCCCTTCGACGACGACGTCTCCGGTGATGTCCGGGTCGCCGTAGCGGAGGGGGATGTGACGGATGAGGTTGCCGTCGGGGTGCAGCGGCTCGGCCTCGAACGCCTTCTCCGGGTCGGTGACGGGCTCCAGCACCTCGTACTCGACGGCGATGGCGGCCGCGGCGAGGCGCGCGGTGTCGGGGTGGTCGGCGGCGACCGCGGCGATGGGCTCGCCGTGGTGGCGCACCACGTCCTTCGCGAAGACCGGCCGGTCGCAGACCTTGCGGTCCCCGGCCGTACGGCCGTGGCTCGCGTCGCCCGGGACGTCCTCGTGGGTCACCACGGCCCGTACGCCCGGCATTTCGGCTGCCGGGGCGGTGTCGATGGACACGATCCGGGCGTGCGGATGCGGCGATCGCAGTATGGCCGCCCAGAGCAGGCCCTCGGCCCACAGATCGGCGGCGTACGGGAAGGTGCCCGCGGCCTTCGCATGGGCGTCGGCGGGCGCGAGCGACGCCCCGAGGCCGTGCGGCGGGGCGTCCTCGACGGGCGTCGGGCCGCCGCCGACGGCCGGGGTCGCGGTGGCCGCGTCGGGACTGGTCATCACGCCGCCTTTCCGCTACGAAGAAGGTTGTGGGAGATCATGCGGAGTCCTCCGCGGAGCGTGCCTGGTGGGGGATGCGCGGGGTGTCGCCATCGGTGGCGTCGGACCCCTCGGCCTCGGCCTCTCCCTCCGCCTCCGCCGACTCCGCGCGGCCCTCGACCACTTCGCGCACCGCGTCGAGCACCCCTCGGTAGCCGGAGCAGCGGCACAGGTTGCCGCAGATCGCCTGGCGGGTCTCGAGTTCGGTCGGCGCGTGGTTGCCCTCGAGGAGGTCGTGCACGGTCATCGCGAGCCCCGGCACGCAGAAGCCGCACTGCACGGCGCCGCTGGCGGCGAGGGCACGCTGTACGTCCGAGGGGACGCCGTCGGCGGCGAGCCCCTCGACCGTACGGACCTCGCTTCCGGCCGTGGTCGCCGCGGGCACCAGGCAGGAGGCGACGAGCCGCCCGTCGACCTGTACCGAGCAGGCGCCGCACTCGCCCTGCGAGCAGCCGTCCTTCGCCCCGGCGAGACCGAGGCGCTCGCGCAGGACGTAGAGCAGCGACTCGCCGATCCAGGCGTCGGTGACGGGGCGGTCGGCGCCGTTGACGCTCAGGACGTACGAGGCGTTGGGGTGCTCGCTGTGCGGGTCGGCCGCGCCGGAGTCCGCCGGTTCGGCCGGCTCGTCGGGGGCCTCGTCGTGCGCGGCGGCTGTCTCCTCGGGCCGGTCGGGAGCGTCCCCGTTGCCGGTACCGGTGCCGGAGTCCTCGTCCACATCCGGTGAGCCGGACGTGGATCCGGGCCTTGATGCGGACGCGGCCCGGTCGGCTGCCGGAGAGCCCGCGCCCGTAAGTCTGTTGATCGCGTCCTCGGCCGCGCGGCCCGGCAGCGAACCACCCTCGGCCGGGGCCGCGTACGACGAGTCACCCGTGCCGCCGGGCCGGGTCCGCGACCGGTCACTCGCACCGGCCTGAGTCCCACCGGCCTCGCTCCCACCGGCCTCCGTCGTGGCCGAGTTCCCGTCGGCGTTCCCGTCGGCGTCCCTGCGCGCGTTCTCGGCCCCGGCGTCCGGGGACTGCCACGGGCCGCTCGCGGCCGGCGGCCATCCGGCATCCGCATCCGCGGCCGGTGGCTCGGTACGGTCCCCGGCCGCGGCGCCGCCCGGTCCGGCGGCGAGCTTCCGCCGGCCAGGCGCTCCGCTCCGCGTCGCGCGCGGCTGCTCGAACCCGCCTGCGGCTCCCGCTCCCGGCTCACCGCCGCCCTGCGGCCACGGCTCGGCAGCGGCGGCTCCGCCCTCGCTCAGGGGATACGCGCCCGACTCGTCGGTGCCCGGCGCGTCCGTGGTCGGGACGGCCCACTGGCCCGTCGCCGAGGCCGTGGTACTCCAGCCCTCCGGCACGCCCTGACCGCCCTGACCGCCCGGACCGCCCGGACCGCCCGCGGCTCCGGACTGCGCCGCCGGGTCGGGCAGTTGCTCCCCCGCCGAGGGAAATGTCCATTGACCGGTCAGGTCCGACGCCCCCTGACCCGAAGCCCCCTGCAGCCCCTGCGCATCCTGCGAGCTCTGCACACCCTCCGGGGCGCCCTGCCCGCCGTACCACGGCTGCCCGCCCGCGGCCGGCGAGCCACCGCCGTACGGGCCGGCCGGGCGCGCCCGGTCGCCGACCAGGTATTCGCCCGATTCGCCCACGGGATCGTCCGGCGCGATCGGCACGCTCCACTGACCCGCGGCCCCCGCGGCGCCCGGGTCGCCCCAACCGCCGTCGCCCTGGCCCCCTTGCCCCGCCCCGGTGTCGGCGAACGGCATCGTCCACTGCCCCGTCGCCCTCGGGTCCGCCGGGGCGCCCGGGTCCGCGGGCTGCCCGGCACCGGGCGTGATGGGCGGCGGTACGTAGCCGTGGCCGAGCGCGGCCAGCGGGTCGGCGCCCGGAGGAACCGCGGACGGGTCGAGAAGGCCCTCGGGCAGCCGCACGTACGCCGTGGTCTCCGCGTCGTACTCGCCCTGCGGCAGGGGCTCCCAGCCGTGCGGCCCGCGCGGCTGCTGCGGCCCCTGGCCGTCCTGCGGCGGCTGCTGTTCGGAACTCATGCGAGCGCCCTCCCCAGAGCTCGGCGGGCCAGTGCGGCCACCGTACGCCGCAGCTGCAGGGCGGCGGGCGGCAGGGCGGCAGGTTCGCTGCCGTCCTCGGCGGGCGGCGGGTCGGGGATGCAGGCCGCCGCGACGTACTCGCCGAAGGCCGCGCAGACCTCGGGCGCGAGCGAGCGGTCGCCGTCCCAGTCGATGAGCGCGGCCACCCAGCGCTCGGCCTCCAGCGGCCGCAGCGGCATCGGCGCCACCGCGCCCACCGCGCAGCGCACATTGCGGCGGGCGGGGTCGAGCACGAGGGCGACGGAGGCGGTGGCGCGCCCGGGCCCCGTACGGCCCGTGGCCTTCAGGTAGGTCTGCGGCGCGTGGAGCAGCGGTACGCGCACGAAGCCGACGATCTCGCCGGGCCGCAGCATCTCGATCCCGGCGAGCAGATGGCTGACCGGGATCTCGCGGCGCGAGCCCTCGGGCCCGGCGACGATCAGCGTGGCCTCGAGGGCGGCGAGCACGGGCAGCGCGTCGCCGGTGGGCGCCGCGGTGACGATGTTGCCGCCGAGGGTCCCGGCGTTGCGGATCTGCGGCGGGCCCGCGGCGCGCGCGGCCGCGGCCAGCGCCGGGATGAGCGCCGCGAAGTCGGGCCGTCCCATCCGGGCGTGGGTGAGGCCCGCGCCGAGCAGGGCGTGTCCGTCCTGGTACTGCCAGCCGCGGATCTCACTGATCCGGCCGAGGCCGACCAGCGCCGCGGGCCGCAGGAGGCCGGAGTTGACGGCGGCCATGAGGTCGGTGCCGCCCGCGACCGGCACGGCAGCGGGCATGGCGGCGAGCGCCGCCACGGCCTCGTCGAGCGAGGCCGGCAACGTCACCGACTGCGCTGCCTGCGACGCGTGCGTGGTCAACCCAGCTGCCCCTTCCCGATGTCCCGCCTGTTCGCCGTACGGTACGTGCTCACAGTCCGGACGTGGCAACTCTGGCACATCTTCACCGCCCCTCGGCGCGAGGGTCCACGAAGGGCTGTTACATACCGAATTGGCGATTGGTCCGTTTTCTTGGCCTGTTGACCCTGAGCACGGATTGCACCTTTCGGTGAGCCTTTGTGCTAGTTCTGCCGTCCCGGGTCCACGCTTCCAGGGGCGCGCCGCGCGGGGACCCGGCTTCGCCCGCGGCTCACACGATCGGGGGCGCCCCCTCGATCGGACGTCCGAGGCTGACGCCTTCCGGCGCGGGCCGCCGCTGCCACGGGCGGGGTCCGGACGGTGGGCGGTAGTCGACGCCGAGGGCGTCGAGGCGCGCGTAGTGCGCGGTCATCCGGGACTCGAAGCCGGCGAAGTCCCGCTCGGCGGGGGCGGGCAGGGCGGACCAGGCGACTTCGGCGAAGGCGGCGAGGCGGGGGAAGACCTGGTAGTCGACGCGCTGCCGGTTCTCCATCACCTCGGTCCAGACGTTGGCCTGGGTGCCCAGGACGCGGGCGGCCTCGGCGGGGGTGAGCTGCGGCGGGACGGGCTCGAAGCGGTAGACGTCCTCGAGCGTGCGGACGTAGCCGATGGGCATCGGCTCGTCGTCGCCGGGGGCTTGACGGTGGTCGAGATACACCTGCTGCTGAGGACACATGACCACGTCGTGGCCGGCCCTGGCGGCCGCGATCCCGCCCGCGTAACCGCGCCAGGAGGACACGGCCGCTCCCTCCGCCAGGCCCCCTTCCAGGATCTCGTCCCAGCCGATGAGGCGGCGGCCGCGGGCGGTGAGCCAGCGGTCGAAGTGCCGGATGAACCAGCTCTGCAGCTCGTCCTCGTCCGCGAGCCCCAGCTCCTTGATGCGGGCCTGGGCGGTCGGGGAGGCCTTCCACTGGTCCTTGGGGCACTCGTCGCCGCCGATGTGGACGAACGGGGAGGGGAAGAGCCCGAGAACCTCCTCGAGCACGCCCTCGTAGAAGCGGAGGGTGTTGTCAGTGGGGGCGAGTACGTTCGGGTTGACGCCCCAGGTCGTCCAGACGCCGAGGGAGGCCGTGTCGATGACGTCCGTGTTGCCGAGTTCCGGGTGTGCGGCGATGGCCGCCTGCGAGTGGCCGGGAATGTCGATTTCCGGGACGACCGTGATATGCCGCCGGGCGGCGTACGCGACGATCTCGCGGATGTCGTCCTGCGTGTAGTAACCGCCGTGCGGGCGCTCGTCCCAGAGGGGCGAGGCCCGGTGCCCGTACTTGGTGCGCTCGCGCCACGCGCCGACCTCGGTGAGCCGCGGGTAGCGCTCGATCTCGATGCGCCAGCCCTGGTCGTCGGTGAGGTGCAGGTGCAGGACGTTCAGCTTGTGGGCGGCGATGAGGTCGATGTAGCGGAGCACGCCGTCCTTGGGCATGAAGTGGCGGGCCACATCCAGCATCAGGCCGCGCCAGGCGAACCGGGGCGCGTCCTCGACCGTCACGTACGGTACGGTCCGCTCGCGGTCCGGCGGCCGGACCGGTGCCTTCCGGAACTCGTCGGGACCGAGCAGCTGCCGCAGCGTCTGCCGGCCCCAGAAGACGCCCGCTTCGCCGCCGCCCGCGATGTCCACGCCGCACCTGCCGACCGTGAGCCGGTAGCCCTCGGGGCCGAGCCGCTCGGTGAGTTCGGGGTCGATCCGGGTGCGTACGTCGTCGGCGTACGGGCCGTGGCGTCCGGTGTCCGTCAGGTGCCGGGGCGCGGGGATGAGGCCGGGAACCGGCTTGTCCGTCATGTCCTCAGTCCTTCACCGCGCCGCCGAGGCCGGAAACCAGGCGCCGCTGTACGAGTACGAAGAAGACCAGCACGGGAACGGTCATCACGGTCGATGCGGCCATGATCCCGCCCCAGTCGTTCTCATCCGGCTTGAAGAAGACCAGCAGGGCCATCGGCAGCGTGGAATTCTCGGTGGCGCTGATGATGAAGGACTTGGCGAAGAGGAAGTCGTTCCAGGTCGAGATGAAGGAGAAGACGCTGGTCGCCACGAGACCCGGGAAGACCAGCGGAAAGAGGATCTGCCACAGGAAGCGGGTACGGCTCGCGCCGTCGATGTACGCGGCCTCCTCCAGGGCCTCCGGCACGGCCTTCACGAAGCCCCGCAGCATCCAGATCGCGAAGGGCAGCGAGAAGGCGATGTGCGGCAGGACGAGCGATCCGAGCGTGTTCAGTTGCCCGAAGTCCCGCATCAGGAAGAACAGCGGAATGGTCAGCGCCTCGATCGGCACCATCTGCGCGACGAGGAACATGATGAGCAGCGTCGTACGGAATCTGAAGCGGAAACGGGTCACGGCGGTCGCCGCGAGGAACGCGATCAGCGCGGACGCGATGACCACGACGCCTGCGACCAGCAGGCTGTTGAGGAAGTAGCGCCCGAAGTCCTGCTGTTCGAAGACCCGCCGGAAGGCGTCGAGCGAGGGGTCGAGCGTCCAGGGCCGCGGCTCGGTGGACTGCACCTCACCCGCCGGTTTGAAGGCCGAAAGCACCATCCAGTAGAGCGGGAAGGCCACGGCCGCAGCGATGAGCAGGGCCGATGCCTCGGCGGCCAGCCGCCACGGCCTGCGGATGCGCAAGAGGCTCACAGTTGTTCTCCCTGCCGTCGCAGCAGCCGCAGATAGCCGAGCGTCACCACGAGCAGGATCAGCAGCATGACGACGCCGATCGCCGAGCCGAGGCTGTACTGCGAGGACGCGAACGCCTTCTGGTAGGCGTAGACATTGAGGACGAGATTCTGGCCGGCGATGCCGCCGCCGTTCGTCATCACGTAGATCTGCGTGAAGACCTTGAAGTCCCAGATGATCGACTGAATCGTCACCACGACCAGGATCGGTCGCAGAATCGGGGCCATGACTTTCCGCCAGATCTTCAGGCTCGACGCGCCGTCCAGCGCCGCGGCCTCCAGCACCTCCCCCGGAATCGCCTTGATGCCCGCGTAGACGGTCACCATCACGAACGGGAACGAGCACCACACCACCTCGAAGAGGACGAGGGCGAAGGCGCTGTACCGCCCGTACGTCCAGGAGAAGTCGTGCAGGCCCAGCAGCTTGTTGACCGGGCCGAAGTCGGGGTCGAAGAGAAAGACCCAGACCGTGGAGCCGGTGATGGCGGGCGTGGCCCACGCGCCCAGCGCGGCGAGCATGAGGGCCAGCCGGGGCACCGCACGTACGCGGGTGAGCAGGACGGCGAGCGCGCAGCCCACCGCCAGGGTGCCCACCACGCACGCTGCCGCGAACAGCACGGTCGCCAGCAGCACCTGCCAGAACTGGCGGTCGCCGAAGAGCTTCGCGTAGTTGCCGAACCCCTGGAACGTGGTCGGTTCGCCGCCGCTGACCTGCGCCTGCGTGTACTCCAGGAACGAGATCAGGCCGAGCTGGTAGACCGGGTAGACCAGCAGCCCGCCGAGGACGGCGAGCGCGGGGGCGAGATAGAGCCACGGCGTCCAGCCGCGGGGGCGCTGCAGGCCGGCGCGCTCGCGCCCCCTGCCCGTCCTTCCCGTCCTGCCCGTGCGGCCTGTCCCGCGGCCTGCTTGGGGCGACAGACCTCGCGCCGGCTCGCGGACGGCGCGCGAGGCCGTGCGGCCCGCCTCCGCCCGGCCGGGCGGAGAGTCTGCCGGGACGGCGCGGTGCGTCATCGGCTTCACCCCGCGGAGCGGAACGCGTCGTCCATCTTCTTCGCGGCGTCCTCCGCGGCCGCGGACACCGGCTTGTCGCCGCGTACGACCTCCTGGAACATCGTCGGCAGCACGAGCGAGGCGTCGATCGCCGCCCAGCCCGGCGAGGCCGGGACGAACTTCGCGCCCGCGTCGAGGGTCTTCACGAACGGCTCGACGAACGGCTCCTGCCGCGCCACCTCGTCCCGTACGTCCGTGTAGGTGGGCAGGAAGCCCATCGCCTCGAAGAGCCCCCGCTGCGTCTCCTTGCCCGCCAGGGACTTCATCAGCTCCACGGCCAGGGTGCGGTGCGAACTGCTCTTCAGCACGCCGAGGTTGTTGCCGCCCGCGAAGGCCGGAGCGATCTCGCCCTCCTTCACGCCGGGCAGCGGCACGACCGCGTACTTGCCCCTGACCTTGCCGTCCTCCATGGCCTGGTGGCTGAAGTCGCCGCCGATGGCCATGCCCGCCTTGCCGGAGGCGAAGGCGGTGACGGTGTCGTTGCCGCCCATCTCGGCGCACTTGGCGGCGGGGCAGTTGTCGTCGCCGAAGAGGGAGGTGTACGCCTTGATGCCCTTCTGGGCGGCCGGCCCGGCGATGGCGGAGGTGTACGTGCCGCCCTTCCCGGTGGCCAGTTCACCGCCGTTCGCCCAGATGAAGGGCATCGCACCGTAGGTGTACGCGCCGCCGACCGCGAGCCCGTACAGCTCCGGCCTCTCCTTGCGGATCTTCCTGGCCGTCTCGATGAGCTGGGCCTGCGTCTTCGGCACCTCGAGCTCGAGGTCCTTGAAGACGTCGGTGCGGTAGTACAGCGCCCGCACGCCGACGAACAGCGGGGCGCCGTAGACCTTGCCGCCGACGGTGACGGACTCCTTGGCCGTCGGGTCGGTGTCCTTGGCGTCGCCCCAGGCCGCGAACTCCTCGCTGACGTCGGCGAGTCCGCCGTCCTTGACGTACCCGGCGGTGTCCGTGTTGCCGTACTCGATCAGATCGGGCGCGCTCTTCGGGTCGTTGAAGGCCGCCTTGATCTTCTGCGCGCGGGTGTCGACGGGTATGTAGTCGACCTCGACCTTGGTGCCTTGATGCGCCTTCTCGAAGGCGTCGACGGCCTCGTCGACGACCTTCTCCTTGGGCTTGTTGGCGACCTCCTGGAAGAGCCAGACGCGCAGCGTGCCGCTCTTCTCGTCCGATGTCGCGCTGTTGTCGGACGTCGACGGGGCACAGGCGGTGGCGGTGAGCCCGGCGAGGACGAGCGCCGCCGTCGGGGCGGCAAGGCGGGCGGAGAGTTTCATGGGACCCCCAACGGTTGGCGTTGCAGCATTCACAACATACGTTTCGCGCTGCACAACACGCAGGAGGCTATGAGCGGTTCACGGGCCCGACAAGTGGTCTCCACCACTTCGTGACCGGCGGAACCACCATGTGCAACGCGAACGGCCCCCGGATGCGCATGGTGCGCACCCGGGGGCCGTCACAAGCCCACCGGAGGGTCGGCTACTTCTTGTCGCTGCCCTTGCCGCTCTTGTCCCTGTCGCCACCGGCGCCCATGGACTCGTAGATCTCCTTGCACATCGGGCAGACCGGGTACTTCTTCGGGTCGCGGCCCGGGACCCAGACCTTGCCGCACAGCGCGACGACAGGCGTGCCGTCCAGCGCGCTCGCCATGATCTTGTCCTTCTGGACGTAATGGGCGAAGCGCTCGTGATCGCCGTCGCCGTGCGACACCTGCGGCGTCGGCTCTACCAGGGTTCCGGTGCCTGCCCCGCGCTCGGGCTCGAGAGTGCTCATGTCTGCCAAGGGTACTCACGCCCGCGGGAAGCAGGGAGCGGCGGCGCTCCGGGCCTTGGGGGCGCGGCGGGCCGGTCCTGCCGGGCCTGCCGGACTTGCCGGGCCCGCCGGACTTGCCGGGCCCGCCGGACTTGCCGGGCCCGCAGCCGGGCTGTGCCGGGGAGAGCGCAGGACGAGTGCCAGCAGCGCCGCCGTCGCGGACAGCGCCCCGACGGCGATCCACACCATGTCGTACGAGCCGGACGCGTCCCGTGCCACGCCGCCGAGGAAGGCCACGAGTCCGGCGCCCACCTGGTGCGCGGCGCTCACCCAGCCGAAGACGATGGCACCGTCCTCGCCGTAGAACTCCCGGGACAGCGCGATCGTCGGCGGCACGGTGGCCACGTCGAGCAGGCCGAAGAGGACGACGAAGGCGACCAGCGGCCCGTGCACCGCCGGCGCCAGCAGCAGCGGCAGGAACATCAGCGACAGGCCGCGCAGCGCGTAGTACGCGGCGAGCAGCCGCCGGGGGTCGACCCGGTCGGTGAGCCAGCCCGAGCCGACGGTGCCGGCCACGTTGAAGATCCCGATCAGGGCGAGCAGCGAGGCGGCGACCGTCACGGGCATGCCGTGGTCGTGGGCGGCCGGGGTGAAGTGCGTCCACATGATCCCGTTCGTGGACGCGCCGCAGATCGCGAAGGTGCCGGCGAGCAGCCAGAACGGGGCGGTGCGCGCGGCGTCGCGGAGCACCCGCAGGGTGCGCCGGGCGGCGCCCGGCACGGCGGCGGGCTTCGGCACCCACTCCGCGGCCCCGTACGGCCTCAGTCCCGCATCCGCCGGATGGTCGCGCAGCAGCAGCCGTACGAGCACCAGCACGACCAGTGCGGCCAGCGCCGGCGTCACGGCGGCCGCACGCCAGCCGAAGCGCTCGGTCATCCAGGAGAGCAGCGGCAGGAAGACGAACTGGCCGAAGACGCCGGCCGCGGTGAGCAAGCCGGTGACCAGGCCGCGGCGGCGTACGAACCAGCAGCCGACGACGGTCGCGCCGAAGGCCATCGCCAGGGAGCCGGAGCCCAGCCCGACGAGGAAGCCCCACAGGACGGTCAGCTGCCAGGCCTCGGTCATGACCGCCGTCAGGCCGCCACCGACCGCGACGGCCGCCAGCGCACCGGCGGCGACCCGGCGCATGCCGAAGCGGTCCATCAGCGCGGCGGCGAAGGGCGCGGTGAGCCCGTACAGCGCCATGTTCACTGAGGCGGCGAAGCCGATGGTGGAGCGTGACCAGCCGAACTCCGCGTGCAGCGGGCCGACGAGGAGACCGGACATCGTGGTGAAGGCGCCCGCGCTGACGATCGCCAGCCCGGAGACGGCGGCCACCCACCAGGCACGGTGCGGTCGCCGACCCCACAGGTGAATTCTCTCGACGCTCTGTGTCATGCCTACGAGCCTGCGCGGCGGGCCCTGGCTCGACGAGTGGCCAGATGGCCGACATATGAAAGAATCTCGCCATGGCCGCTTTCCCCCATCCCAGCCGCCACCGGGTCGCCGTCCTGGCCCGCCACGGTCTGCTGCCGATCGAAGTGGGCATCGTCCACCAGCTGTTCGGGCAGGCCGCGCGGGTACGCGGCGGCGAGCCGCTCTACACGGTCGTGACCTGCGCGCTCGTACCCGGCGAGGTCCGCACCAGCGCCGACTTCGCCATCGCCGTCGCGCACGGCCCCGACGCCCTGGCCGAGGCCGACACCGTGATCGTCCCGTCCGCCCAGGTCGACTACGAGCCCCAGACCGGCCGTCTCGACGGCCCGCTCGCCGAAGCCTTCGCCCGTATCCGGCCCGGCACCCGGATCGCCTCGATCTGCACCGGCGCCTTCGTCCTGGCCGCCGCCGGGCTCCTCGACGGCCGCCGCGCGACGACGCACTGGCGGTCCTGCGAGCACCTCCAGGAGATCCATCCGGCGGTCAAGGTCGACCCGGACGTCCTCTACACCGAGGACGACGCCGGGGACGACACCGATGGCGGGTCGGTCCTCACCTCGGCAGGCGTCGCCTCGGGCATCGACTTGTGCCTGCACATGATCCGGCGCGACCACGGCTCGGCGGTCGCCAACGAGGTGGCCCGCTCCACGGTGGTCGCCCCGCACCGCGAGGGCGGCCAGGCCCAGTTCATCCAGCGGCCCGTCCCCGAGCCCCGGCTCTCCTCCACCGGCGCGGCCCGCGCGTGGGCGCTCGAGCACCTCGACCGGCCGCTCACGCTGCGCGAGCTGGCCGCGCGGGAGTCGATGAGCGTACGGACCTTCAGCCGCCGGTTCCGCGAGGAGGCGGGGATGACCCCGATGCAGTGGCTGGCCCAGCAGCGCATCGAGCGGGCCCGGCAGCTGCTGGAGGAGACGGATCTGCCGGTCGACCGGGTCGCGGCGGACGCGGGCTTCGGCACGGGGGCCTCACTGCGCCAGCACCTGCAGGCGGCGCTCGGCGTCTCCCCGAGCGCGTACCGCGGTACGTTCCGGGGCCCGGCGGCACCGGGCAGGCCGGGCTGAGCGGGACCGCACGAGCAGGCACGGCACCGGGCAGACCGGGCTGGGCGGGCCCCTGAGTCGCCTAGTTCAGGCTCGGGTCGTCCGGATACGTCGCCACCATGGCGAGTTCGTTGCGCTGCCGCCGCAGCACCGAGCGCCACAGGTGCTCGGGGTCCGGCGAGGACACGTCACCCGGCTCGGACTCCACCACGTACCACGCCCCCTCGACCAGCTCGTCCTCCAGCTGGCCCGGTCCCCAGCCCGCGTAGCCCGCGAAGATGCGCAGCGATCCCAGCGCCGCGGCCAGCAGCTCCGGCGGCGCCTCCAGGTCCACCAGGCCGATGGCGCCGTGCACCCGCCGCCAGCCCAACGGCCCTTCCCCCACGGGCGTGCCCGCCTCGCCAGGCACAACGGCGACGCCCAGCGCCGAGTCCAGCGACACCGGGCCGCCCTGGAACACCACGCCCGGCTCCCCCGTGAGACCGGCCCAGGACTCGAGGATGTCCCCGACTCCGACCGGCGTCGGCCGGTTCAGGACGACGCCCAGCGATCCCTCCTCGTCGTGGTCGAGGAGGAGCACCACAGCGCGGTCGAAGTTGGGGTCGGCCAGCGCCGGTGTCGCGACTAGCAGCCGCCCTGTGAGGGAGGACACCTCGGTCATGACGACATGATCCCGCACGATTGCCCTCCGCGGGGAGTCAATGCGGCTACGCGGCCGACGGCAGCGCGGGGCGTACGGCGGCATGGGGGCGCGCCGTGCGACCCTGCGGTGTTCCCGGGTGACCCTGCGGTACGGGGAGATGAACGGAACGTGTTGAGACGAATGCATGCCGTGGTCGTTCGTACCGCGCCCTTACGGAGGAGGGCCACACGGCCCTTACCATTTCTCTGGTCCCTGCCCGACTCCAGGAACGCGAGACCCATGACCGACGACGTCCTGCTTGTCCACGGCGGCACACCGCTCGAGGGCGAGATCCATGTCCGCGGCGCGAAGAACCTCGTGCCGAAGGCCATGGTCGCCGCTCTGCTCGGCAGCGAGCCAAGCCGGCTGCGCAATGTGCCCGACATCCGTGATGTCCGCGTCGTACGCGGGCTGCTGCAGCTGCATGGCGTCACGGTGCGCCCAGGTGACGACCCGGGCGAGCTGATCCTCGACCCCTCCCGCGTGGAGAGCGCCAACGTCGCCGATATCGACGCGCACGCCGGGTCCTCCCGCATCCCGATCCTCTTCTGCGGCCCGCTGCTGCACCGCCTCGGCCACGCCTTCATCCCGGGCCTGGGCGGCTGCGACATCGGCGGCCGGCCGATCGACTTCCACTTCGACGTGCTGCGCAGGTTCGGCGCGGTCATCGAGAAACGGCCCGAGGGCCAGTACCTGGAGGCGCCGCACCGGCTGCGCGGCACCAAGATCGAGCTTCCGTACCCGTCGGTCGGCGCGACCGAGCAGGTGCTCCTGACCGCCGTCCTGGCCGAGGGCATCACCGAGCTGCGCAACGCCGCGATCGAGCCGGAGATCGAGGACCTCATCTGCGTCCTGCAGAAGATGGGCGCGATCATCACGATGGGCACCAACCGCACCATCCAGATCACCGGCGTGGAGAAGCTCGGCGGCTACAACCACCGCGCCCTGTCCGACCGCCTGGAGGCCGCCTCCTGGGCGTGCGCTGCGCTCGCGACCGAGGGAAACGTCTCCGTACGCGGTGCCAGCCAGCGCGAGATGATGACCTTCCTCAACGTCTTCCGGAAGGTCGGCGGCGCCTTCGAGGTCGACGACAACGGCATCCGCTTCTGGCACCCGGGCGGCCCGCTGAACGCGATCGCGCTCGAGACGGACGTCCACCCGGGCTTCCAGACCGACTGGCAGCAGCCGCTGGTGGTCGCCCTGACCCAGGCGGCGGGCCTGTCGATCGTGCACGAGACGGTGTACGAGTCGCGGCTGGGCTTCACCAGCGCGCTGAACCAGATGGGCGCCCACATCCAGCTCTACCGCGAGTGCCTCGGCGGCACCCCGTGCCGCTTCGGCCAGCGGAACTTCCTGCACTCGGCGGTGGTGAGCGGGCCTACGAAGCTCCAGGGCTCCGACTTGGTCATCCCGGACCTGCGCGGCGGCTTCTCGTACCTGATCGCCGCCCTCGCGGCCCAGGGCACCTCCCGCGTCCACGGCATCGACCTGATCAACCGCGGCTACGAGAACTTCATGGGGAAGCTGGAGGGGCTCGGCGGCAAGGTCGAACTCCCGAAGCCGTCCGCAAGCGCCTGAGCCACCGTCTGTGAGCGCCTGAGCCCCGACGGACCCCCTGCTGGGGGTCCGGGGGGCCGGGGGGTTACTCCCGAAGCCTCCGGGCGAGCGCCTGGCCGTCCGGCGAGCCGGCACCCACGCAGAAGGGAGGACACCCTCCCGAGGGTGGCCGCCCTTCGCGTCGTGCGGGGAACTTACTTGCCCTTGGCGGCTTCCTTGAGCTTGGAGCCCGCGGAGACCTTCACGCTGTAGCCGGCCGGGATCTCGATCGGGTCACCGGTCTGCGGGTTCCGCGCGGTGCGAGCGGCACGGTGGGTGCGCTCGAAGGTCAGGAAGCCGGGGATGGTGACCTTCTCGTCGCCCTTGGCGACGACCTCACCGACGGTCTCGGCGAGCGCGTTCAGGACGGCGTCCGCGTCCTTACGGGTCACCTGGGCGCGCTCGGAAAGAGCGGCCACCAGCTCACTGCGGTTCATAGTTACTCCCGTGTTCAACTTGCCAATGAGGCGTGAGATCGAAGCCGATGCTGCCAGGGCCCTCGGACAGTCCCCGGACCCGGGTCTGGTTGCAGACCCTCGCGCCCGGATACGCATCCTGCCCCCACCTGTGGCGGGAAAGCCAATCCGGCACCCCTCGGAGTCACACGAAAAGCGCCACGGCCTCGTTTCGGTGACGCTCCGTCTGCTCCTGGCAGCGCACCGCAGGGCTCGTTCCAGGGTTGCGGCGGGTTTCGCGGCCGTTTTTCTGCCCGTCACCCTATGGGGCCAGGTGGGACCGCGAGCCCTGCGACGCGCCGTGCTCAGTCCGCCGTGGCCGCCGTCACAGCCGGTCCGGCCGCTTTCGCGGCGTCCCGGACGGCTCCGGCGACGGCCCCGGCGACCTTGTCGTTGAAGACACTCGGGACGATGTAGTTCGGGTTGAGCTCGTCCTCGGTGACGACGTCCGCGAGCGCGGTCGCGGCGGCCAGCATCATGTCGGTGTTCACCGTGCGTGACTGGGCGTCCAGCAGGCCGCGGAAGACGCCCGGGAACACGAGCACGTTGTTGATCTGGTTGGGGAAGTCGCTGCGGCCCGTCGCGACGACGGCGGCGGTCTGGCGGGCCACGGCCGGGTCCACCTCCGGGTCCGGGTTGGCCAGTGCGAAGACGATCGCGCCGTCCGCCATGGCGGCGACGTCCTCGCCGGTCAGGACGTTGGGGGCGGAGACGCCGATGAAGACGTCCGCGCCCGCCACGGCCTGCGTGAGGGTGCCGGTGACCCCCTCGGGGTTGGTGTTGTCGGCGATCCAGCGCAGCGCGCCGCCCTCGTTACGGCCGTCGGCCTCGACCAGGTCCTGGCGGCCCGCGTGCACGACGCCGTGGATGTCGGCGACGACCGCGTGCTTCACACCGGCGGCGATCAGCAGCTTGAGGATGGCCGTACCGGCCGCTCCCGCGCCCGACATCACGACCCGTACGTCACCGATGCCCTTGCCGACGACGCGCAGCGCGTTGGTGAGCGCGGCGAGGACGACGATGGCGGTGCCGTGCTGGTCGTCGTGGAAGACCGGGATGTCCAGGGCCTCGCGCAGCCTGGCCTCGATCTCGAAGCACCGGGGCGCCGAGATGTCCTCGAGGTTGATGCCCGCGAAGCCCGGGGCGATGGCCTTGACGATCTCGACAATGGCGTCGGTGTCCTGGGTGTCCAGGCACAGCGGCCAGGCGTCGATGCCGGCGAAGCGCTTGAAGAGGGCCGCCTTGCCCTCCATGACGGGCAGCGCGGCCTTCGGGCCGATGTTTCCCAGGCCCAGGACGGCGGAGCCGTCGGTGACGACGGCGACGCTGTTGCGCTTGATGGTGAGGCGCCGGGCGTCCTCGGGGTTCTCGGCGATCGCCATGCACACGCGGGCGACGCCCGGGGTGTAGACCATGGAGAGGTCGTCACGGTTGCGGATCGGGTGCTTCGACGCCATCTCGATCTTGCCGCCGAGGTGCATGAGGAACGTACGGTCGGAGACCTTGCCCAGCGTGACGCCCTCGATGCCGCGCAGCTTCTCCACGATCTCCTCGGCGTGCGCGGTGGAGGTGGCCGCGACGGTGACGTCGATGCGCAGCTTCTCGTGACCCGACGCGGTGACGTCCAGCCCGGTCACCGAGCCGCCGGAGGACTCCACGGCGGTGGTGAGCTGGCTGACGGCGGTGCCGCTGGCCGGTACCTCCAGCCGGACCGTCATCGAGTAGGAGACGCTGGGCGCCGTTGCCATGGCCGACTTCCTCTTCTGCCTTCTTGTTCGCGTGAGGCGCGGCCGCGTTTGGCGGGGCGCGCAGGTTACTCCTCGCTCGCCTCCGGGCGTTTCGACCCGGTGTCGGCACTCCTCGGCGCTGCGCTCGTTCCTCGCTTGGCCTCGTCGCTTTCGACACCGGCGCGCTCTTCGGCTCGCTCGGTCGATCGTCGCACCTACCTGCCGGTACGCGTTAGTCGCCTTCGAGTTTCGGAAATATTGTTCCGCCCGCAGCGCTTCGCCTGTGGGGGACCCCCACGCACGAAGGGCGCCCCTCTCTGCTGAGAGGGACGCCCTTCACGTACGAGCGAGGACACCGACCCGCCATGCTCGCCTCGCGGCAAGTGGTCGCTCGAAGCGACAAAGGTTGGGCCCGGGGGCTTGGATCGGGCCGGTGCCACACCCAGGCTAACAAACGACCCCGAGAAGTCATTCCTGTACCGGCAGTTGAGGCGAAACCGCCCCCGATCGGCCGCGCGGGCCGGGCCGGCAACCGGCCGTGGGGCGACCGCGGGACCGGCCGTACGTGCCGTCCCGTGGTCAGTCCCTGAGCAGGTCCGGGACTCCGTCCGCGTCCGGTACGTCCCGTTCGCCCGAGAGCACCGTCAGCCGCTGCGTGGCCCGGGTCAGCGCCACGTACAGCACCCGCAGCCCGGCCGGGGACTCGTCCGCGATCTCGGCGGGCGAGACCACGACCGTCGCGTCGTACTCGAGCCCCTTCGCCTCCAGGCTGCCCAGCGGCACCACCCGGTCACCGAGGCCCGCCACCCACTCACGGGCCTGCTCGCGGCGGTCCATCGCCACGACCACGCCGACTGTGCCGTCCACCTCGTCCAACAGGCGCTGCGCCTCCTCGCGTACGGAGGCGGCCAGGCCGTCGCGGGACACGGCGAATCTCGGCTCGATGCCGGTGGTGCGGACCGCCTCCGGGGACTCCATGCCCGGCATGGCCAGGGCGAGGACCCGGGAGGCGACTTCCGCGATCTCCGCGGGGTTGCGGTAGTTCACGGACAGCGTGAACTGGCGGCGCGGGCGGGTGCCGAGCGCCTCGTCCCGCGCCGCGGCCGCCTCCTCCGGGTCGGACCAGGAGCTCTGCGCCGGGTCGCCGACGATCGTCCAGGTGGCGTGCCGGCCGCGGCGGCCGACCAGCCGCCACTGCATGGGCGTGAGGTCCTGCGCCTCGTCGACGATGACGTGGGCGTAGTCCGTACGCTCCTCCTCCAGCCGCTCGCCCCGGCTGCGGCGGACGGCTCCCGTGCGCTCGGCGTAGGTGGTGAGTTCCTCCAGGCCGGTCAGCTGGTCGAGCGGGTCGACCTCGCGCTTGCGGGGCCTGGCCGGGGTGCCGAGCAGCACGTGCAGCTCGTCGAGCAGGGCCACGTCGTGGACCGACAGCGGCCCCCGGCCCTCGGCATCGAGCCGCCCCAGGGAGCGGGCGAGCAGCCGCACTTCGCGCTGCGTCAGCACCCGGCGCGACCAGCGGGCGAGTCGCCGCTCGTCGGCCATGGCGGCGAGCACCAGGCGCGGGGTGAGCTCGGGCCACCAGGCGTCGAGGAAGTCGGTGAAGTACGGCTCGGTGGAGAGGTCCTCGTCGAACCCGGCGCGGGCCTCGGCGGCCAGCTCCGGGTCCGTATAGCGCCGGTGCGCGCCGGACTTCGTCCAGAGCGCGTCCAGCAGGAGGCGGCGGGCCCGGGGGCGCAGCAGGTTCACCGGGGCGGTGCCGCCCAACGCGGCCTGCCGGATGCGCTGCAGCTCGGCGGCGTCCAGCTCGACGCGGCGGCCGAAGGCGACGACGCGCAGCCGGTCCGGGGTGGCGCCGATGTCGAGCGCGCCCCTGGCCGCCTTGCGGAGCACCTTCACCATGTGGGACGAGCCCTTGATCCGGGCCACGGCCGGCTCGTCGTACGTGTCCGCCTGCGCGCCCTCGACCAGCGAGCCGACCGCGCGGATCGCGACCTGCCCCTCCTCGCCGAGGGACGGCAGCACGCCCTCCGTGTACGCGACGAGCAGCGGGGTCGGGCTGACGACCAGGATGCCCCCGGCGTAGCGGCGGCGGTCCTGGTAGAGGAGGTACGCGGCGCGGTGCAGGGCGACTGCCGTCTTGCCGGTGCCCGGGCCGCCGCCGACCTCGGTGACGGAGGCGGCGGGGGCGCGGATGACGAGGTCCTGCTCGGCCTGGATGGAGGCGACGATGTCGCGCATGGCGTGGCTGCGGGCCCGGCCGAGCGCGGCCATCAGGGCGCCGTCGCCGACGACGGGCAGCTCCGAGCCGTCCAGGGAGGCTGTCAGTTCGGGGCGCAGCAGGTCGTCCTCGACGCCGAGGACCCGGCGGCCCTTGCTGCGGATGACGCGGCGGCGGACGACGCGGCCCGGGTCCTTGGGGGTGGCGCGGTAGAAGGGGGCGGCGGCGGGGGCCCGCCAGTCGATGACGAGCGGGGAGTAGTCGGCGTCGAGGACGCCGAGCCGGCCGATGTGCAGGGTCTCGGCGATCTCGGCGCGGCCGTCCCGTACGGCGTCGTCCGCGGGCTCGACCGAGGTGTACGCACCGTCCGGGCCTCGCGCCCCGTCCTTGCCGTGCAGCAGGTCGATCCGGCCGAAGAGGAAGTCCTCGAACTCGCTGTTCAGCCGGTTGAGGTGGACTCCGGCGCGGAAGACCTGGGCGTCGCGCTCGGCGAGTGCGCCGGGCGTGCCGACCTGGCCGCGCCGGGCGGCGTCGTCCATCAGGAACTCGGCCTCGTGGATCTTCTCCTCGAGGCGCCGGTACACCTGATCCAGGTGATCTTGCTCGACACCGATCTCGCGGTCACGTACCGAATCGACAGCGGCTTCCTGCGCGGCCACCCGTGCCCCCTTCTGACGTGCTGGGCAGCCGTCAACCGTACGCGAAGGGGGCGTACCGCGCATCTGTGATCAGGGATCTTTTCCGATCCCGATGTTCAGGACGGGACCGGGGCCGGGCTCTGAGGCCGGGCCCCGGTTCGGCGCGGCGCCGAGAGGGGCAGGCGCCGCGCTCAGGCGCCGCAGTCAGGCGCCGACGGAGACCAGGCGCTTGCCGTCGAAGGTGCGGACCTCGAAGTGATCGATGTCGCTGCGGGCCATGGCCGCGCCACCGTGCACATAGAGCGGTTGCTTGGCTTTCTCGTTGGTGCTGCCGGGGATGCCGTAGCCCCACTTCGGGACCGACCAGGAGGTGACGACCTCCTCGTCCCCCGTCTTGGAGACGGCGACGAGGCTGCACTTGAGCGGGCCCTTGACGTTCTTCAGCTCCAGCACGGCGTGCGTGCCCCAGGCCTTCTTCTCGGTGCCGACGGTCGCCGCGACATTGCTGACCGGGTCGGTCGCCTCGACCTTGTCGGTCAAGTGGTTGAAGAAGGCGTCCTCGGCCGGACTCGTGGAGTGGGCGTGCGGCAGGTTGGCTTGGGACTTGCCGTCGTCGGAGGCCATCACGCCGGTGGCGACGGGCCCGCCGATGATCAGCGCGGCGGCGGCCGCGACCAGGTAGAGCCCGCGCCTGCGCTTCTGGCTACGCTTGACCGCCACCTCGTCCACCAGCCGGTCCAGCAGCTGCGGGCTCGGCGGGGCGTGCAGCGCGGCGGGGTCGGGGACGGCGGACGGGGTCTCGGCGAGCGAGGCCAGCAGTGGCTCGAGCCCCATGAACTCCTCGAGCTGCTGCGCACAGGCGTCGCAGTACGCCAGATGGTCTTCGAAGCGCGCCGCGTCCGCGGGATCGAGCACACCGAGCGCGTAGGCACCGACGGCCTCGTGCTCCGAAGGGCGCTCATGCGCTGTCATGCCGTCACTCCTCGTTCCTCGAGCGCGAGCTTCATGGAGCGCAGCGCATAGAACACACGGGATCTCACGGTCCCACTGGGTATACCCAGTTTTTCGGCCGCCTCATTGACCGTACGGCCCTTGAAGTACGTCTCGACGAGCGCCTCCCGGTGCGCGTCGCTGAGGTCGCTCAGAGCATCGGAGAGCGTCATGAGCGACAGAGCCTTGTCGATCTCGTCCTCCGCGGGCATGAGTTCCAGGGGTGACGGGTCGACCTCCTGTGGCCGTGCCTGGCGGCTGCGGTGGCCGTCGATGACGATACGGCGGGCCACGGTCACGAGCCACGGGCGTACGGACCCGGTGGCCCTGTTCAGCTGCTCGGCGTTGCGCCAGGCGCGTACCAGCGTCTCCTGGACGACGTCCTCCGCGCGGTGGCGGTCGCCCGCCACCAGCCGGAGTACGTAGGCGAGCAAGGGACCCGCGTGCTCGCGGTAGAGGACTCGCATGAGCTCCTCATCCGGCACGCTGCCGCCGGCCCGGGGCTTTTCGGCCCTGTGCCGGGTTCTGGAAGGACGGTGTTCGACCACGGCCGCATCCTTGCGCACCCGAACCTCCTGGTCGAGTCCCAGCATTGGAAACGCTGGGGACGGTCATTGGACGAAATGGCAGGAGTAGGGCGGGAGTCCGCAGCCCTCGTCTGCTGCGGACTCCCGCCCGTCCTCGGGCCCACTGGCGTGGGGGAACAGCAGTGGCCCGAGGAGCCGCGTCCCTCCTGAGTACGGGTGCGGGCGCCGAGTTGCTCAACGGCTCGCGAAAAACTTCGGGAATTGGGTGGCGGGATGCTCTGGTGCGGAGTGAAACTCCTTGCCGTTACAGGGGAGTTCGCGTGGTGTGGTCCGCACGGCGGCGTCAGTTCCGCGCGGCGACGGCACGCCGCCGGTGCCGGGCGACCCGCTCCCGGTTGCCGCACACCTCGCTGGAGCACCAGCGGCGCCGCCGCCCGCGCGAGGTGTCGAGGTAGACCAGCGAGCAGGAGTCCCCTGCGCACTGCCGCAGCTGACCGCGGGCGGTGGGGTCGGTGAGGAGATCGACGGCGTCCCGGGCCACGGCGGAGAGCAGCCCCGCGCAGTCGGGAACCGCGGCGAACCTGCGGACCAGGCCGCCGTCCTCGGTGCGCACGGCCCGTACGGCGGGTGGCGCGGCGGCCGCGAGGGCGTTGAGCGCGTCGATGTCGCGATCGGCCGCACGACCGGTGAGCTCGGCCCCGACCACCCTGCGCAACAGGTCGCGGAGCAGGCGGAAGCGGTCGAGCCAGCGGTCGTCGGCGGCACGGAGCGGGCATCCCGCGGGCGCGAGGCCTGCGCCGGTCAGCCAGTCCCGCAGCCGCTGCGGGGTGTCGAGCCGCTCCACCGGCTCGCCTCCGGGGACGCGGGGCGGGAGCAGGGTGGCGGCGAGGTCGAGGCAGACCCGCCCGGCGTCGAACCGCAGATCGCCGAAGGCCATAGCTGCCATGCCCCTGTCACTCCTTGGCTGCCAGGGCGCCCCGCCAGGGCACCTGAGGGAACTTCACTCCCCAGAGTGCCCCTAGTGCCCCGCCAAGCCCACCCCCCGACACCGCGAGCGCATGTCTGCGCCCGCTCTCTCATGTCATCGCCCGCGCGGGCGCGTTGCGCCCGTGCGGGCGCAGACATGGGTTGGGAGAAGAAGCGGGTGGGTGGGAAGACCAGGCGCGGGACCCGCCGAGGGCCACTGCGGGCGAGGCATCTGCGCAGGCCCGCCGCAGGCGGGCGAGCTCGGCACCGGGCGGGCGCCGCACCGGGCGAGCTCCACGCCGGGCGAGCTCCGCACCGAGCCGGCGCCGCCGCAGGTGAGCGGGCAGGGCCGGGTTCGTATGCCGCGCCGCACCGTGGCGCTCCGCGGCCGCCCGGGTGTGCGGCAGCGCGCCTACGCGCTGCCGTACTTCGTGTCGGCAGCCGGGTCCAGTGCCAGCCGGTAGCCCCGCTTGACCACCGTCTGGATCAGTTTCGGCGCGCCCAGGGCCGTACGGAGCCGGGCCATCGCCGTCTCCACGGCGTGCTCGTCGCGCCCCGCGCCCGGAAGCGCGCGCAGCAGGTCCGCCCGCGGCACCACCCAGCCGGGCCGCCGGGCCAAGGCCCGTATCAAGGCCATGCCCGCAGGCGGTACGGTGCGCAACTCACCGTCCACCAGGACCGCGTGCCCCCGGATCTCCAGCTTCCGCCCCGCGACCGGCAACGGCCGCACCTTGCCGGGCAGTTCGAGACACAGCAGCTGCACGAGCGGACCGAGGCGGAACCGCTCGGGCTGCACGGTGGCGACGTCGTGCGCCTCGAGCGGCAGCGCGGTCACCGGGCCGACACACGCGGGCAACACGTCGTGCCGCAGCGCGTCCAGAAACTCGTCCAGTATGCCGCGCTCCGTGGCCCGCTCCAGCAGCGAGGCCGCAGCGGGCGCGCTGGTGAAGGTGACCGCGTCGAGCGAGCGCGCGACCGTCGCGTCCAGCAGCCGGTCGACCGGGGCGAGGTCCTCCGGGGGCATCCAGCGGTAGACCGGCACGCCGACGACCTCGCCGCCCCCGGCCCGCAGCGACTCGACGAAGCCGGGCAGCGGCTCACCGTGCAACTGAACCGCTATCCGGCGGCCGTCGACGCCCTCCTCCAACAGCCGGTCGAGCACCTCGGCCATCGATTCGGACGCGGGCGACCACTCCTCGGTCAGCCCCGCGGCCCGGATCGCACCGCGCACCTTGGGCCCGCGGGCCAGCAGCTCCACGCCGCGCAGCCGCTCCAGCAGCGCCTCGCCGAGCCCCCAGCCGTCGGCCGCCTCGACCCAGCCGCGGAAGCCGATCGCGGTGGTCGCGACCACCACATCGGGCGCGTGGTCGATCAGCTGCTTGGTGGCGGCGAGGAGTTCGGTGTCGTCGGGGAGCGGGACGATACGGAGCGCCGCCGCGTGCTGCACCGCCGCGCCGCGCCGCCGCAGCAGCGTGCCGAGCTCATCGGCTCTCCGCGCCGCGGTGACGCCCACGGTGAACCCCGCCAGCGGCTGCGGCGCGGCGGCCGAGCCGGCAGGGGTCGCCGATCCGGCAGGGGTCGCCGCATCGGCAGGGCTCTCGGAGGCGGCAGGGCCGGCCGCGCCGCCCTGCGGCTCGGCGGCACCGCCCGCCAGGGCCGCCGCCTGGGCTGTCTTCTGCTCTCCGTACATGGCTCTCGTCCCGCTTCGCATAGGTGGTGCGCGTGCGCCCGGGGCTTATGGATAGTGTCAACGCCTGATGACGTACGCGGTTCGCCCGCATTTCCCCAGTGTTAACGCGCGTACGGCCCGGGGTTGCCCCAGGCCGTACGCGCCGCTGTTCCGTTCGCCGTGCTCGGCCGCGCTCAGACCTCCGCGTAGGCGGGCGCGGGCCGCTCCGCCACCGGCTGCCCGGCCGCCACCGTGCGCGATGCGGTCCGCCGCAGGTATACGGCCCAGGTCATCACGAAGCACACGGCGTAGAAGGCGAGGAAGGACACGAACGCCGCGGTGCCCGTCCCGGAGGTCATGAAGGACTGCCGGAACGCGAGGTTGATGCCGAGGCCGCCGAGCGCCCCGACCGCACCGATCAGACCGATCGCGGCACCGCCCAGGCGCCGCCCGTAGGCCGCGGCCTCCTCACCGGTCAGGCCCAGCGCGATGGCCTTGGCGTGGTAGATCCCCGGGATCATCTTGTACGTCGACCCGTTGCCGAGGCCGGAGAAGACGAAGAGCGTGATGAAGCCGATGAGGAAGATCGGCAGCGACTTCTGGACCGAAGCGGCGATCACCACACTGGTGGCCACGGCCATCGCCGCGAAGTTCCACAGCGTGATCTTTCCGCCACCGTACTTGTCCGCGAGCCAGCCGCCGACCGGCCGGATCAGCGAGCCGAGCAGCGGGCCGATGAACGTGAGCGAGGCCGACTGCAGCGGTGTGCGGCCGAACTGGGTCTGCAGCACCAGGCCGAAGGCGAAGCTGTAGCCGATGAACGAGCCGAAGGTGCCGATGTAGAGGAACGACATGATCCAGGTGTGCGCGTCCTTGACGGACTCCTTGGAGGCCCCGGTGTCGTTCTTCACCGGCGCGAGGTTGTCCATCTTGATCGCGGCCAGCGCCGCCGCGATGACGATCAGCGGCAGGTAGATCCCCAGCAGCAGCCGCGGCTGCCCGGCGCCGGCCGTGGCGATGACGGCCAGACCGACGAGCTGGACCACCGGCACTCCGATGTTGCCGCCGCCCGCGTTGAGGCCGAGCGCCCAGCCCTTCTTCCGCAGCGGGAAGAAGGAGTTGATGTTCGTCATGGACGAGGCGAAGTTTCCGCCGCCCACCCCGGTGAGCATCGCGACCAGCATGAACGTCGTGTACGACGTGCCGGGCTTCATCACCGCGAACGCCGCGATCGTCGGCAGCAGCAGGAGCCCCGCGCTCACGATCGTCCAGTTGCGGCCGCCGAAGCGCGCCACGGCGAAGGTGTACGGCACACGGATGCAGGCACCGACCAGCGTCGCCATCGCGACCAGGAAGAACTTCCCGGCCGGGTCGATGCCGTACTCCGGTCCCATGAAGAGGACCAGGACCGACCACAGGGTCCAGATCGAGAAGCCGATGTGCTCGGAGAAAACGGAGAAGAGCAGGTTGCGGTTGGCAACCTTCTGACCCGTTTCCTTCCAGAAGGTCTCGTCCTCCGGATCCCACTGCTCGATCCAGCGGCCTCCTTTACGGGATGTCGTCGTCGGGGCAGTCATCACGCCTCCAGAGGGTGTCGGGCCATGGCCGGGTTGTGCGCCGTGAGCCTGACGCTAGAGACGGCGGGTTTCGGGCCCGTGGCGTCAGGTGACGCGTACGAAACCTTGCACTCACCTGCGCGGGGGCGGACCTGTGAGAGCTGCGTCCGCATCCGGCAGCCATGAGCCCGGCGGGAGCCGCAGCCAGCAGTGCGCCTCGGCCAGCGTACAGACGGCCTCGTGGAGGGCGTCGAGGCCGGGGTGACGCAGCCCCGCCCGCCACACCATCGACACGGGCGACAGCGGCACGGGAGCGGCCAGCGGCCGCAGGACCATGCCGGGCACAACGGTGAAGGCCACGCTCGCCAGCACCGACCAGCGCCGCTTGGTCACGATGCGGACGAACTCGCCGTCGCCGTCGATCCCGGGGAACGGCTCGGCCACAGCGATGCCGCGGCCCGCGAACAGCTGCTCGGCGAGGTCCGTCCATTCGGCCGTCGCGGGGTTGCCCGCCGCGGCATACAGCGTCTCGCCGGCGAGCGCGGCCAGAGGAACCTGCGGGAGCGCGGCAAGCGGATGGTCCTCGTGCAGCAGGACCGCCATCGGCTCGTAACGTACGGGACGGTGGCCGAGGCGGGCGCGTACGGCAGGGTCGAGCCCGGCGACCCGTCCGAAGGAGACGTCGAGCCGCCCGCTCAGGATGTCGGCGGCCGCGCCGGTGAGGCCGCTGTGGAAGCGGGCCACCAGCTCCGTGTCGGGGGCCGCGCGGCGGGCCTCCTCCAGCACGCGGTATGCCGTGGACACGGTGGCGCCGACGTCGACGAGCAGCGGGCGCCGCGGGGCGGCTGTGGCGCCGAAGGCGGCCGCCAGCTCGTCCTGGGCGGCCAGGACCCCCTCGGCGTAGGGCAGCAGCCGCTCGCCGTCCACGGTCAGCTCCACGCTGCGGGTGGTGCGAACGAACAGCGTCACGCCCAGTTGCCGCTCCAGCCGCCGGATGTCCCGGCTCAGCGCCTGCTGCGCGACATAGAGACGGGCGGCGGCACGGGTGAAGTGCAGCTCGTCGGCGACGGCGGTGAAGGCGCGCAGCAGGCGCGGCTCTATGTCCCCCAGCATCCGCACAGTCTGACGCACCGCGAACTTTGACAACACAGATGCGTGAATGGCCGCCCAGCAGGTGTTGGACCGGTTCCGGCGCGGACGGCGAGGGTGATCGCATGATCCCGTTCCTGGCCCCGTACGCCCGTGTCTTCGCGCCGCGGGGCGCGCTCGCCTTCACGCTCGCCGGGTTTCTCGCGCGGCTGCCGGTCTCGATGCTCGGCGTGAGCAACGTGGTGATGATCGCGGCCGTGCGCGACTCGTACGCCCTGGCCGGGGCGGTCTCGGCGACCGGGGTCGCGGTCACGGCGGTCACCGCGCCGCTGCTCGGCAGGCTGGTCGACCGGCACGGACAGGCGCGGGTGGCCGTACCCGCGGCCCTGGTGTTCGCCGTCGGCGCGGCGGCGATGCTGCTGTGCGTGCACTACGGCGCCCCGGACTGGGCGCTGTTCCCGGCGTGCGCGGGCTCCTTGGGAGTGCCGAGCGTGGGGGCGATGACCAGGGCGCGGTGGGCGGAACTCCACCGAAGGAGCGGCGAGCTGCGGCACACTGCCAACTCCGTCGAGCAGGTCCTCGACGAGATCTCCTTCATGCTGGGCCCGGTGCTGGCGATGCTGCTGTGCACGCTCGCGTTCCCGGAGGCCGGGCTGCTCACCGCGGCCGCGCTCCTGACCGGCGGCACCCTGCTCTTCGCGGCCCAGCGCTCCACCGAGCCGCCGGTGCGGCCCAGGGCGGCGGGCGGCGGCTCGGGGCCCCTGCGCATATCCGGCCTCGGGGTCGTACTGGCGACCTTCCTGGCGACCGGCGCCCTCTTCGGCTCGTTGGAGGTGGCGACGGTCGCTGCGGTGGAGGAGCTGGGCTCCGGCCCGGCGAGCAGCGCCGTACTGGCCCTCCAGGCCGCGGGGTCGTGCGTGGCGGGCCTGGTCTTCGGTGCGCTGCGGCTGCGGGAGCCGGCCGCTGGCCACTTCGCCGCGGGCACGGCGGCCATGGCGCTGGCCGTCCTCCCGCTGACCGCGGCCGAGAGCCTGTCGGCCCTGTCCGCCCTGCTCTTCCTCGCGGGCATGGCGACGGCTCCGACGATGGTCACCGGCATGACCCTCGTCCAGGCGCTGGTGCCCGCGGGGCGGCTCAACGAGGGCATGACCACGGTCTATACGGGGCTGCTGGTCGGCATCGCGGCGGGCGCTGCGGCGGGCGGCCGGACCGTGGAACATCTGGGCGCAGGCGCGGCCTACTGGGCTACGGCCGCGGCGGGCGCCCTGGCCCTCCTGATCGCCGCATCCGGCTCCGGCCGTTTGCGGGCAGGGCTTCCGGCCCCTCACGCGCCGTAGGGCCTCGCCCGGGACTGGGGCTCCTCGGCCCGGTCGTCGCATAGCCGACGCGACGCTGCACGGGGACCGCGCACCCAGGGAGCGCCAGAGCCGCAGAGCCAAGGCGCTGCGGGGCCGCCCGGCGCTCCGCGCGGCGGAGGAGTCGGCGCCTCGCCCGGGGCTCCCCCGGGCCGCAATACCCCGTAACGAGGACGGCCCCGCCGTAGGCGGGGCCGTCCTCGTATGGGTGAAGTGAAGGGGTGCGGGTGGCGAAGCCGCGCAACAACGACGAAGGCGACGCGGCCCGCGCTTTTCGCGGGCACACGTCGCCTGTCGCCTTCGTGGAGATGGCGGGAATCGAACCCGCGTCCAACGGTGCGGAACCAGGGCTTCTCCGAGCGCAGTCTGCTGTGCTTTTCTCAGCCCCGGCAGTCACGCAGACAAGCTGCCGACGGGCTCAGCCACTGTTTGCTTTCCCACTGGCCCCCGTGGCCGGGTCCAGTGGTTGAGTTCCCTAGCTGATGCCAGGATCCGGGTCGGGAACAGCCCCGGGCTGACACTTCGCAGGTCGCTACTTAGGCAGCGAGGGCGAAGGAATCGCGCTTGGTGTTGGCGATTATTTTTTGCGACACGTGGTTTACGAGATCATTGCCGCTTCCTCGGCTCGCTTCCCCTGCCTCGACATCCGCTGTCGAAACCGATCATCCCCATGTGGTGTTTTCAAGGTGCGCACCCCGTGGGGTGCAGGTGCCATCGTACGGGATCAACACAGGCCGGGGCCACCATATTCCGGGCGTCCGGGGCGCCCGCGCCGCCCAGGCATAGGGCTCGGGGCGCCCGGGGGCGCCGAGTCCGGCGGCTACGCCCGCTGCCGCCGCCGCGCCGCTGAGATCGCCCGCTCCGCCTCGCGCCTGTCCTGCTTCTCCCGCAGCGTCTGCCGCTTGTCGTACTCGCGCTTGCCCCTGGCCAGCGCGATCTCGACCTTGGCCCGGCCGTCCTTGAAGTACAGCGACAGCGGTACGAGCGTGTGCCCGGTCTCCTGCGTCTTGCCGATCAGCTTGTCGATCTCCGCCCGGTGCATCAGCAGCTTCCGCTTCCGCCGCGCCGAGTGGTTCGTCCACGTCCCCTGGCTGTACTCGGGGATGTGCACGTTGTGCAGCCACGCCTCGCCGCCGTCGAGCTGCGCGAAGCCGTCCACCAGCGAGGCCCGGCCCTGCCGCAGCGACTTCACCTCGGTGCCGGTCAGCACCAGGCCGCACTCGTAGGTGTCCAGGATGAGGTAATCGTGCCGCGCCTTCTTGTTCTGCGCGATCAGCTTGCGACCCGTCTCTTTAGCCATAGCGAGGCCATTGTCGCACTACGAACCGTGGCCGAGGCCACCCAATACCGTGCGCGCCCGCTCCTCCGCCCCCTGCCGCACGGCCAGGTCGGGGGCGATGCCGTCGCCGTCCACGCTTCGCCCGGCGGGGGTCCTGTAGTGGCCCACGGTCAGCTCGGCCACCGAGCCGTCCGGCAGCTCGCTGGGCATCTGGACCGCGCCCTTGCCGAAGGTGCGCGAGCCGACGACCACGGCCCGGCCGCGGTCCTGGAGGGCGCCCGTCAGCAGCTCGGCCGCGCTCATGGTGCCGCTGTCGACGAGGACGACGAGCGGGCTGCGGTGGTCCCCGCCCTCCTCCGCGTAGAGGGCCCGCTGCCGGCCCTGTACGTCGTACGTGGCCACGAGGCCGCCGTCGAGGAAGGCGGACGCCGCGGTGACGGCCTCGGTGACCAGCCCTCCGGAGTTGCCGCGCAGGTCGAGCAGGATGCCGTCGCCGTCGCGCACCTCCCGCACCGCGCGCCGCACCTGCTCACCTGCGCCCTTGGCGAAGGATTCGACCTTGATGCGGGTGGTGCGGCCGTCGGCGGACCGCTCCGCGGTGACGGTCTCGATGGCCAGGCGGGTGCGGCGCAGCGTCTCGTCCCAGCTCCTGCCGGCCCGCTCCAGGCCCAGCGCGACGGGCGTGCCCGCGGCCGCCGCGCGCCCCCCGTACGGCTGCGCTTCCCCCGCGCCCCGCAGCAGCGATACGACCTCGGTGACGGGCCGGCCCGTTATGGGCTCGCCGTCGATCGTGCGCAGCCGGTCACCGGCCGTGATGCCGGCGCGGTCGGCGGGGCTGCCCGGCTGGACCCCGGCGACCTCGATCCTGCCGCCGGGTCTGCATCGCACCCACAGGCCGACGCCGACGTACTCGCCGTCGAGGGCCTGCTGGACGTCCTCGTACTCGCGGGCGCTGTAGACGGCGCTCCAGCGGTCGCCGCTCCGGCTGACCACCTCTTCCGCCGCCTCGGAGCCGGACTTGCCCTCGGCCATCGCCTTGGCGGCGGCCTCCGTGACCTCGGCCCTGTCGGTGCTGCCGACCGCCGAACGGGCCCCCGCGCCGGGGTAGTTGCCCGCCTCGCCGCCGAGAGCGCTGGCGGCGGCCGCGCCGGTCACGAGCACGGTCGCAAAGACGAACGTCAGGGCCGCCCCGCGGCGAATGCTGCGGGGCCGGACGAACATCGACGGGCCCGACATGCCGGTGAGTCTAGGACAACGCAGGGGCGCCGCAGGGCAGGTTGACCCTACGGCGCCCGGGGCATACGTCACACCTTGAGGCACTTGCGGAGCACGATGAACGGCGCAAGCGCGGGCGTAACGAGGCACAGCGCGGCGCAGCGAGGCAGGCTGTCACACCTTCAGGTACTTCCGGAGCGCGAAGAAGGCCGCGAGCGCGGGCATCAGCAGGCCGATCGCGAGCACCAGCGGCAGCACGGCCAGCACCGCGTCCCAGCCGATGAAGTTGATCAGCTGCATCTTCTCGGCGAGCGCCAGGCCGTGGTCGATGAGGAAGTAACGGCCGACCAGCAACATCACGCAGGCGCCGACCGCGCCGAGCAGCCCGGCGAAGGCCGCCTCCATGATGAAGGGCACCTGGATGTAGAAACTGGACGCGCCGACCAGCCGCATGATGCCGGTCTCCCGGCGACGGCTGAACGCCGAGACGCGGACCGTGTTGACGATCAGCATCAGCGCGACGATCAGCATCAGCGCCATCACGCCCAGGGCCGCGTAGTTCATGCCGTAGAGAAGGTTGAAGAGGTTCTCCAGCAGGCCCTTCTGGTCCTGCACCTCCTGCACTCCGGGTCGGCTCGAGAAGGCGCTGGAGATCACCTGGTACTTCTCCGGGTCCTTCAGCTTGATCCGGAAGGACTCCTGCATCTGGTCCGGGGTGAGGGAGTCGGCGAGCGGCGAGTCGCCGAACTGCTCCTTGTAGTGCTTGTACGCCTGGTCGGCCGTCTCGAACTGCACGCTCTCCACGACCGGCATCTTGTCGAGGTCGGCCTTGATCTCCTGCTTCTGGTTCGCCGTGACCGCACCCTTGATGCAGTTGACGTCACTCTCCGCGTCGTTCTTGTTGCAGAGGAAGATCGAGACGTTGACCTTGTCGTACCAGTAGCCCTTCATCGTGCTCACCTGTTCCCGCATCAGCAGGGATCCGCCGAAGAGGGCGAGCGAGAGGGCGACGGAGACGATGACCGCGAACGTCATCGTGAGATTGCGACGGAGACCGACGCTGATCTCCGACAGGACGAACTGGGCGCGCATGATGTCCTTTCAGGGGAGGCTGCAGCGGCTACGGGCGCACGTCTCAGTGCTGGTAGCCGTACACACCGCGCGACTGGTCGCGTACCAGCCGGCCCTTCTCGAGTTCGATGACGCGCTTGCGCATCTGGTCGACGATCTGCTGGTCGTGCGTGGCCATCACGACCGTCGTGCCGGTCCGGTTGATCCGGTCCAGCAGCTTCATGATGCCGACGGAGGTCTGCGGGTCGAGGTTGCCGGTCGGCTCGTCCGCGATGAGCAGCATGGGGCGGTTGACGAACGCCCGCGCGATGGCCACGCGCTGCTGCTCACCGCCGGACAGCTCGCCCGGCATGCGGTCGTCCTTGCCGCCCAGACCCACGAGGTCCAGGACCTCGGGCACGGTCTTGCGGATCTGGCCGCGCGGCTTGCCGATGACCTCGAGGGCGAAGGCGACGTTCTCGCCGACCGTCTTGTTGGGGAGCAGCCGGAAGTCCTGGAAGACGGTCCCCAACTGGCGGCGCATGTGCGGCACCTTCCAGTTGGAGAGCTTGCCCAGGTCCTTGCCCAGCACGTGAACCATGCCGTGGCTGGCCCGCTCCTCACGCAGCAGCAGTCGCAGGAAGGTGGACTTGCCGGAGCCCGAGGAGCCGACGAGGAAGACGAACTCGCCCCTCTCGATCTCGAGCGAGACGTCCCGGAGTGCGGGACGTGTCTGCTTGGGGTAGGTCTTGGAGACGTTGTCGAATCGGATCACGGATGCACCAGGGTCGACCTGTAAGGGGGAACGGGACGCCCGGGGTACGGGATCCCGTCGGTGAGCGTGACCATACGCGAACCGGGAGGGGCCGTGCAGTCGCCGGTAGGGGTTGAGCGTTTATTCACGGCACCTTCAGGTACAAACCAGGCATTGGCCTCCCGCGCTTGATTTGCGGGGCGCGCCGGATCGTACGGAAGCTGGCACAGTGGTGGGGGGAGGGCGGAACCGAATCGCCTCCCCGCGCGTTGGCCACGGTAGAGGAGGAGATCGCATGACATGCGACCGTCTGGTGTGCGCCAACTGCGCGGCCCCGGTGAGCGAGGGCCGCTGCCCGGTATGCCGGGCCAGCAGGGAGCGGCTGCACCAGGAGGGCGGCCTGGCCGGGATTCTCGCCGGGCTCTCCCCTGCGGCGCTCCTGGCCTTGCTGGTGGTCCTGATCGCGGTCGCCGTGCTCGCCCATCAGGCGGCGTAAGCGCCCCACCACGCGCCGTAAGCACCACACGACGTAAGCATGGCGTAGCGGAGACCTACGGGCATCCCCACGGCATACGGCGGCCCCGGAAACGTGATGGCGTTCCGGGGCCGCTCGCTTACGCGCTGTGAGTGCGGCTCAGCACTCAGGCCGCCGCGCCGCCACCGCGGTTGACCAGACGGGGCAGCATGCGGAAGCCGATGCCGCCCGCGATCATCGTCGCGGCGCCGACCAGCAGGAACGCGGTCTCGGAGGCACCGGTCTCGGCGAGCTCGCCCTGGGGCGTGCCCTCGGTCTGGGCGAGCTCTTCCTTGCCCTCGCCCTGCTCGACGACGTTGGAGCCGCCGTCGACGTCGGCGCCGGAGTCACCGTCGGGGCCGGGGTTGTTGCCGTTGCCGTTGCCGCCGCCGTTGCCATTGCCGCCGCCGTTGCCGTTACCCGGGTCCGTCGGCTCCTCCGTGGGCTCGGTGGGCTCATCGGTGGGCTCGGTCGGGACATCCGTGGGGATGTCGGTCGGAATGTCCGTCGGGACATCCGTGGGGATGTCCGTCGGAATGTCCGTGGGGATGTCCGTCGGGAGCCCGGTCGGCTCGTCCGTCGGGTCGTCGTTGCCGTTGCCGATACCGACCTTGACGCCCTTCTCGTCGGCGTTCGCCTCGACGCCGACGCCGGCGACATCGACGTCGACGCCCACGGCCGAAGCGGCGCCGGCGGCGGTCAGCGACGCACCGGCGGCGATCACCGTGCCGGCGGCTATCCGCGCAACACGCAGCCGCATCTTCTTTGTCATCTGCCTGCTACCCCCAGTAGCTGTTCTCGTCAGTGGAGCAGCCATGCACCGAGCGGCGGTCGCATGGGGGGAGATCGCAATACGGGACACTGTGTCCCGCCCCGCCCCGTTCCGCACGCATCCCAGTCATGGGCATGCCGCGCTTCAGCTTTCCCAGATTTCACAGCAGCGTCAAGGTCATTGCGCACGCTATGTCTTGTTTGCTGGCACTTGCCCGGCGTAAAGGAAAAGGACTGTGACGAAACCCGCTACGAAAAAGGCAACTGCCGCTCGATGAGCGGCAGTTGCCTTTTCAGCACTTGTCCGAATCAGAACCGTTTCCGTCTTACTTCTCTTGCTGCTTGCGCCAGCGGATCCCCGCTTCGAGAAAACCGTCGATGTCGCCGTCGAGCACCCCGTCCGGGTTGCCCACCTCGAACTCCGTCCGGAGGTCCTTGACCATCTGGTACGGATGCAGGACGTACGAACGCATCTGGTTGCCCCAGGAGTTGCCGCCGTCGCCCTTGAGCGCGTCCATCTTCGCCTGCTCCTCCTGGCGGCGCCGCTCGAGCAGCTTCGCCTGGAGAACGTTCATCGCAGTCGCCTTGTTCTGGATCTGCGAGCGCTCGTTCTGGCAGGAGACGACAATGCCGGTCGGGATGTGCGTGATGCGCACGGCCGAGTCGGTGGTGTTCACGCCCTGGCCGCCGGGGCCGGAGGAGCGGTAGACGTCGATCCGCAGATCCGATTCGTCGATCTCGACGTGGTCGCTCTGCTCGACGACCGGGAGCACCTCCACGCCCGCGAAGGACGTCTGTCGGCGGCCCTGGTTGTCGAACGGCGAGATCCGGACGAGCCGGTGGGTGCCCTGCTCGACGGAGAGCGTGCCGTACGCGTAAGGGGCCTGGATGGCGAAGGTGGTCGACTTGATGCCGGCCTCCTCCGCGTACGAGGTCTCGTAGACCTCAGTCTTGTAGCCGTGCCGCTCCGCCCAGCGCAGGTACATCCGCTGGAGCCGCTCGGCGAAGTCGGCGGCGTCGACACCGCCCGCCTCGGCGCGGATGTTCACCACCGCCTCGCGGGCGTCGTACTCGCCGGAGAGGAGGGTGCGGACCTCCATCTCCTCCACCGCCTTGCGGACGGCGGTCAGCTCGGACTCGGCCTCGGCACGGGCGTCCGCGTCGCTCTCGGCGTCGGCGAGCTCGAAGAGCACCTCGAGATCGTCTATCCGGCTCCGCAGCTCCTCGGCCCGGCGGACCTGGCCCTGGAGGTAGGACAGCCTGCTGGTGACCTTCTGCGCGTTCTCCGGGTCGTCCCAGAGGGAGGGGGCCGCCGCTTGCTCCTCGAGCACAGCGACATCTGCCCTCATCTTGTCGAGGTCGAGGACGGCCTCGATCGACCCCATGGTCGAGGAGAGGGACTTCAGCTCTTCGGATACATCGACGACTGCCACGGGTCCAGCGTAACGGCTGCGCGCGGCAGCCCCTCCGGTGCCGCACAATGGGGGACACAGGGAGCACCGCCTCCCCCGGCAGGACCCGCAGTCATCTCGAACGAGGAGGGTCGCCGTGACGGACAAGAACGAGGACGAGCAGCCGACCGCAGTGCAGCGCCCGCTCCAGCTCCGCACCGGTGGCGAGACGCCGATCGACCCGGAGGACCTGGTACGGGTCTCCGGGCGCGATGTGACGCCCGAGCGGCTGAAGTGGGCCGAGCGTCTGATCAAGGAGAAGGGGTCGGCCGCCGCCGAGCGCTACCTCCCCTGAGCTTCCCGAGCTCTCTGCGAGCTCTCTCCGAGGCCTCGCCGATGTCCCGCCGAGCCTCAGAGCTCCCCGAGGTCTTCCGGAGCCCCTTCCGTTCCAGCCCCTGAGCTGCCGCCCCCGAGCCCGGCAGCCCAGCCTCAGGGCTGCGAGGACGCGCCGTCGGACCTGCTGTCGGAATGACCGTTGGACTGCTCGTCGGGCTGTTCGACACCCGGCTGCGTCGCGTCCGCGTCGTCACCGCCCACCGCCAGCCAGCCGCCGATTCCGGCCGCGGCCGCCAGCGCCACCGCGGCGGCGCCCAGCTTGATCCTGCGGCGGCGCACGGCCTCGGAGACGGCCCGGTGGCGGGCGGAGCCCGGGCGGTGCCCGCCCGCGGGGCGCGGCACCCGGGCCGTGCCGCGGGCGCCGCCGGCCAGCTCGTCCGGGGCGGGGACGCGCATGCTCGTGTGCGTGTCCCGGTTGGAGTCCGGGGCCGAGCCGTGCACCAGCGGCACGGCGCCGCGGCGCGGGGCCTCGGTCGCAGTCCGGTACGGCTCCTCCTCGTACGCCGCCGGGTCCGGGTCCTCGGGCTCCGAGCCCGGCTCGTCCACATCCAGCGGCGGGATACCGGCCAGTCCCGGCAGCAGCTCGCGCAGCCGGCCGGCGAGCTCGGCGGCGCGGAGCCGCGATGCGGGCGACTTGGCGAGGCACTGGACGAGCAGCTGCCACAGCTCGTCGGGGATGCCGGGCAGGGGCGCCACCGTCTCGGTGACGTGGCGGCGGAGGATCGCGCCCGGGTGGCCGCCGCCGAAGGGCGTGAAGCCCGCCATCAGCTCGTAGAGGACCGTGGCCAGGGCGTAGATGTCTACGGCGGCGCGGGGCGGCAGGCCCTCGACGATCTCCGGGGCGAGGTAGTCGGGCGTACCGATGATCTTCGTCGCGCGAGTGCGGCTGGGGGCGTCGACGAGCCGGGCGATGCCGAAGTCGGTCAGCAGGGCCGGGTGGGCGCCGCCGGGCCCGAGCGGGCCCTGCATGTCCAGCAGGACGTTCTCCGGCTTGACGTCGCGGTGCACGATCCCGGCGGAGTGCGCGACCGCGAGCCCGTCGGCGACGTCCGCGGCGATGGCGACGGCCGCCTCGGGCGCGAGGCGGCGCTCGCGGTCGAGGCGGGTGCGCAGATCGGTGCCGCGGACGAGGTCCATGACGAGCGCGAGGTCGCTGCCGTCCACGACGAGGTCGCGGACGGCGACGACGCGTGGGTGGGAGAGGCCGAGCAGGGCGGTGCGCTCCTGGACGAACCTGCCGACCAGCTCCTGATCGGAGGCGAGGTCCTCGCGCAGCAGCTTGATGGCGACCGGGCCCTCAGGGCCCTCGCCGAGCCAGACCGTGCCGGCGGACCCGCGGCCCAGGACCTGATGGGCGGTGTACCGGCTGCCGATGTTCCGTGCCAAGACTGCTCCGACGTGTCGTGCCCCAGCGCCTTCAGGGCCGCCAGGGGCTGGCGTTGGCGACAAAACTACGCCCCGCGCGATGCCGACCGTCACTTCTGTGGCGGAAATCCCCCGTCAGAAGTCGATAAATCCCCAGACTCGTAAGGCTCTTCACGGCATTCCGGTGCCGCATCGGAAACCGATTGAGCTCCGGCGGAATCGAGGTGTGTCCCAATTCCCGGGAGCGGTGTGGCTGTTACCCGGCGCGGTACGGCTGTTACTGGGCGCGGTACGGCTGTTACTGGGTGCCGGAGCCTGTGCCGGGCTCGGACGGACCGCCGAGTTCGGAGATCCAGTCCGACACGTCGCCGATCCAGTTGCTGGTCGCGTCCCAGAAGCTCTTGCCGTCGGCGATCCAGCCCTGGAGCGGGGTGAGCTCCCAGATGAGCCAGGCGGCCACGACGAGGATCACGATGGTGAACAGGCAGCCCTTGAGGCAGCCGAGCCCGGGGATCCGCATCGGGTTGGCGCTGCGGCCCCGCGGCTCCCGGCGCGGGGCCTCGGGCGGGGGCGCGTAGCGCTGCGGCTGCGGCTCCTGCCTGCGCCGCGGCCGCTGCTGGGGCTGCTGCGGAGGCGGGTACGGGGCCGGGGCCTGGCCGCCCTGGGGGCCGTACGGCTGCTGCCCGTACGGCTGGGGCGCGGGGGCCGGGCGGCGCTGCGGGCGGCGGCGCAGCGGGTCCTGGCTGGGGTCCAGGTACTGGACCTGGGTCTGCTCGTTGCGGTCGCGGGCCGCGCGCAGCTGGTTCTGCCAGGGGTGCTCCGGGTCGCCCACGGGCGGCATCGCGCGCGTGGGGTCGGCGTCCGGGCCGCCACCGGGGCCGCTGCCGTGCTGCATGACCTGGGTGGGGTCGGCGTTCTGGCCGCTCGGGGGCAGCACGCTGGTCGCGGCGTTCGGGTCGTACGAGCCCGCGCCCTGCGGCAGCACCTGGGTCGGGTCCGCGTCGCCGCCCGCGGGCGAGGCTGCGGCACCCGTGTCCGGGACCGGCGCGGGCGCCGGGTCGGGCGCGAGCAGCGCGGCCACACCCAGCGCGGCCTCGGCCTGCTGGGCGGAGGCGTGCACGCCGACGCCCGACGCGACCACGCGCAGGGCGCGGCCGAGGTTCTCGGCGCTGGGGCGCTCGTCCGGGTTCTTGCGCAGGCAGCGCTCTATGACCGTCCAGAGGGGGTCGGGGACGGTGGTGGGGCGGCGCGGCTCCTCGCTGAGGTGCCGGTGCAGCACCTCGAGGGCGGTGGCCCCGGCGAACGGCGGACGGCCGGTGACCAGCTCGTACAGCAGGATGCCGGCGCCGTAGATGTCGACGGCGGAGGTCTGCGGGCGGCCCTCGGCGGACTCGGGGGCGACGTACGCGGGCGTGCCGACGAACTCCTGGGTGCGGGTCAGGCCCGGGGAGTCGGCGAGACGGGCGATGCCGAAGTCGGTCAGCATCGGGTGGAGCTGGCCCTCGGAGCCCGCGAGCAGGACGTTGGCAGGCTTCAGGTCGCGGTGCACGATGCCGTCGGCGTGGCTGGCGGCGAGGGCGTCGGCGATCTGCGCGGTGAGGAGGGCGGCGGCGACCGGCGTGAAGGGTCCGCTGTCGCGCAGGTGGCGGTGCAGGTCGGGGCCCTCGATCAGGTCCATGACCAGGGCGAGGAGATCGCCCTCGACGACGAGGTCGCGGGTCCGCACGATGTTCGGGTGGGTGAGCCGGAGCAGGACGGACCGCTCGCGCAGGAAGCGCATCACGACGTCCGGGTCGCTCGCCAGCTCCTCCTTGAGGACCTTGATCGCAACGGTCTCGCCGGGCTGGCCCGGCACGGCCGCCTCGGCGCCCGCAGCCTCGCGCTGACGGGCCCGCCAGACGGTGCCCGTGGCGCCGCGCCCCAGCGGCTCCTCGAGCAGGTACTTGCTGCCTACCGGCCGCACGTCATGTGCTCCCTGATCGTGGTCTTGGTGTTCCCTGGGCCGCCGGAAGGTCGCGGACCCGTTCGACCCACTGTAGTGCCGTCGCAGGGGGTTCACCGGGCCGACCGCTGATCGCGGACCACCCCGCGGCTTGTGGGGAAGACGCGCATTCCGGGCGGATGGTTGCCGGGCGGGCGGGGGCGTACGGGACGGCGCGGGGCGGGCGCCCGGATGCCGCGTTTTCCATGTGTGCGGGGTGGGCCGGGGGCCGCGTGTGGCCGGGAACTCATACGAGGGACTCGGTCCGGCCGTGGCACCGGCCGCCAACAGGAACTTTCCCGTCGTTCTTCATGCCGTTCCCGGCCCAATCATGATCAATGGTCAGCTGTTGCGGGGCGAAGTGTCAGCGGCAGGTGCGAGGATGCATGCCAGCACGGAAGCGGTGGGGAGCGGGGGACTCAGCGCGACGTGGTGACTTGTACGTGCCGAAGTGCCCGTGCGCGGCGGGGAGTTGGGCAGCCCGTGCCGCGTACCCCCCGGGCAGAAGGGACCGTTGACGGCGATGCAGATCCGGCTGACCGTCCTCGGGCCGCGCGGCGGCCATGCCGCGCGCGCCTGCGACGTGCTGGTCACGGCCCCGGCCGGGACGGCGCTCGCCGCGGTCGCGAGCGGGCTTGCGGCTGCCGTGGCGGCGACTGCCAGAGCGTCCGACGGGGCGGGGCCGGCGGGGGTCGGAGGACCCGAGAAGTCCTGGGCCGAGGGCGCGGATTCGACGGCAGGCGGTTCTTCGGGGTCCTCAGGGCCGGTGGTGCTGTACGCGGGCGGCGAGCGGCTCGACGCGCAGCGCTGCGCGCTGGGCGAACCGCCGCTGACGGACGGTGCGGTGCTGTCCCTCAACGCCCCGGCCGCCCCCGGGCGGCACCCCGGGGTGCCCCAGGAGGCGCCCTCGGACGCCTCGGTGCAACTGCACGTCGTAGCAGGGCCGGACGCGGGCGGCGTCCACCTGCTGCACAGCGGCCGGATCAGCATCGGCCGCTCCGCGGACGCGGACGTACCGCTCGACGACCCGGACGTATCGCGCCTGCACTGCGCGGTGACGGTCGCCGACGACGGGCACGTCACGGTCGCGGACCTCGGCTCCACGAACGGCACCGCCCTCGACGGCACCCCGCTCGACAGCGGGCCCGCTCCCTTTCGTCCGGGTGCGTTGCTCCGGGTGGGCGAATCGGCGCTTCGGCTGGTGGGGGCGGAACGGTCCCTTCCAGGAGCGGAGCCGCCAGCCGACGCGAGTTCGCTGTCGGACGCGGGTTCGCTGTCCGGCGCGGGCTCGCCGTCCGTTCCGGCTGCGGGTTCCGGCGCGGGCGCGTCTACGGGTGGGGGCCGGGCGCCCCTCCCGGACGTACTGCCGACCGCCCCGGACGGTGAGGGCCACCTGCGGGTGGGTCTCCGAGGACGGCCGTCCCCGGAGGCGGTCCCGGGCGCCGCGGGACCCGTGGCCGGGGCCGCGACCAGGCACGCCGGCCAGTCTGCGCCCGGCGCCGAGGGGGCCGGGAGCGGGGGGCCAGGGAGCCGGGCGCCGGCCGGTGCGCCGTATGCGCCCGGTCGGCAGATCGCCACCGCGGCCGCCGGCCAGGACGACTTCGGCCATACGACGTCCGCCCCCCACCGTCCCGCCCGTACGACCCACGTCTGGGGCACCGGCGGACAGGCCGGGCCGCCTCCTGTGGGCCCATCCGCCTCAGCCCCGAACGCGCACGCTCCAGGGCGTACCGACCAACCACCGGCGGATGACTACCCGGAGCCGGACCGCGCCGAGCACGGCCCCGGCGCCCCGGGCACCCGCCACGGAGCACGGCAGCACCCGGCGCCAGGCACGGCGGCACCCTTCGCACCCGGCACCCCGCCGCCCCGGCCGTCATGGGCCACCGGCCCCTACGAGGAGGGCGGGGATCCCCGCACCGCACCGAGGAGCGGCCCGGAGCCGCCCGTAGGCGGGAGGGTGCCGCAAGGGTCCGTGCCGCCGCCGCGTGCCGGTGGCGATGAGGGGGAACGGGCGCCGCAAGGGCCGCCGCAGCAGCCGCTGCCGCCCCGAGGCCAGGCGCCCGGCGGGGCCGTGACCGGTCTCAGCGCAGGCGACGGACAGACGCCCGTGCCGCGGCGGGCAGCGAATGACAGCCGCGGGGGCGCTCGGGCAGGCGCGCACACCGGCCCGGACGGCGCCCCGTACACAGGCCCGTATGCCGACCCGTATGCCGGAGGCGCAGGCGCCGAGACGGCGGGCGGCTCGGCTGTGCGCGGCGTTCAGGGGCCCGGGACGCATGTTCAAGGCGGAGGGCCATGGGCGAGCGACGGCGCCACGGGCGCCGGGCGGATCCCGGAGCCGCGACGAACCGGCAGGCCTGCGGAGCCGCCCCGGCGCCCGACGCGGTGGGGGCGCGGGATAGGAGCCTGGGCGCGGCGGCTGGCCGCGGGGCGGGACATCGACGAGGCCGCCGAGCCCGCTCCGCGCGAGGCCCACGGCGCAGAGCGCGCGCCCGCCGAGGGCCCCACCGCCGCATACGAGCGGTGGCCCGACCCCGCCGGCATACTCCTCACCGCACTCGGCCCCGGCCCCCGCCTGTGGGAGCGCGGCGCGGGCCACCCGGACGCGCTCGTCGTCCGGCTCGGTACGACGGACCGGCCCGGCGCCCCCGCCACCCCCGTCACCGTCGGCCTCCGCGAGACCGGCTCGCTCGGGCTCGCCGGGCCCCGGGCGCGGCTCGCCGGGCTCGCGCGTTCCGTCGTGGCGCAGCTCGCCGCCCTCCACCGCCCCGACGACCTCGAGATCGTCCTGATCAGCACGGACCGGGTGCGCAGTGCCGGCGAGCGCCTCGCCGAGTGGTCCTGGCTCGGCTGGCTGCCACAGCTGCGGCCCGCCCACGGCCAGGACTGCCGCCTGCTGCTCGCATACGACAGGGACCAGGCCTCCGCTCGTACCACCGAGCTCGTACGGCGGCTGGACGACGGCCTCCTGGGGCCGAGCTGGGTCACCGCGGACCGCGCCGCGATCGCGGCCGCATCGCGCCAGTACGACGGCCCGCGCACCGTGGTGATCGTCGACGGCGACCCCGGATCGGCCGCGCTGCGCGGGACGACCGCGAGGCTGGCGGCGGGCGGTCCTGTCGCCGGTATCCATCTGCTCTGCCTGGCCGACACGCCTGCGGCCTCGCCCGCGTCCCCGCTCACCGCGACCTTCGAAGCGGCGTGTACCGCCTCGCCGCCCTTCTCCGAGTGCGGGGCGGCGGGGCTGCTCAGCGGCGATGTCGCCACCGCGCTCCGGGTGATGCCGCTGGGCCCGGCGGGACCGCTGAACAACGGCGTCGTCGCGGGCGTGGACGCGGTCTCGGCCGCGTGGGCGGAGCGCTTCGCCCGGGCGCTGGCGCCGCTGCGCGCCGCGGACGCGCCCGGCGCGGCGACGGCGAGCGGCTCGCGGCGGGTCGCCGCACCGCTGCCTCGTACGGCCCGGCTGCTGGACGAGTTGGGGCTCGCGCGGGCCACCCCGGCTTCCTTGATGGCCCGTTGGGCCGCGGCGACGGACGCGGGCCCGGCGACGGACGCGGGCCGGGCGGCCGACGCGAGCCGGGCGGCGGGCACGAGCCGGGTGGCCGGCGCGAGCCGGGTGACGGAGGACGGGCGTGTGACGGAGGGCGGCCGGGTGGCGGAGGGCGGCCGGGCGTGGGCCGTGCTGGGCGCGGGGCCGCACGGCCCGCTCGCCGCGGACCTCACCGCCGAGGGCCCGCATCTGCTCATCGAGGGCGGTCGTGGCACTGGCAAGACCGAGCTGCTCCGGTCCCTCGCCGCATCCCTGGCCGCCGCCGACCGGCCCGACCGGGTGTCGCTCGCCCTGGTCGACGGGGGTGGCGCGGAGCGCGGCGAAGGGCTGCAGGTGTGCACCGACCTGCCGCACGTCTCGACGTATCTGGCGGCCTCGGACCCGGTCCGCATGCGGGAGTTCGCGCAGGCGCTGAGCACGGAGCTGAAGCGGCGGGCGGAGCTGCTCGGCGGGCTCGGCTTCGACGACTGGCACCGGCAGCGGGCCGTCGCGGCGCGCCTGGTCACGCCGCGCCGCTCGACCGAGCAGGGCACGTACGGCGGGAACGGCACGTATGGAGGGAGCGGTGGGAACGGGGGGAACGGCGGGAACGAGGGGAACGGCGGTCGCGGCGGGAACGACAGGCATGGCGGCAACGGCGGGCACCCGGCGGCGGACCGGCGCGCGGAACACGCCGACGACGGGGATGCGGAGTCCGCGCCGAGCGGGACGCTGAAGCTGCGCGCGGCCGACCCCGCGGCCGGTGGCGCGGGCTCGACCGGGCCCACGCCGCTGCCGCGGCTGGTCGTACTCGTCGACGACTTCGACGAGTTGGTGGCTCCGGGCCTGGGCAGTCCGGGGCGGCCGGCGGCGGGTTCCGTGGTACGCGCGCTGGAGGCGGTGGCCCGGGACGGCGCGCGGCTCGGGGTGCACCTGATAGCGGCGACCGGGCGCCCGCACCGTACGGCCGGGACGGCCGCGGCGGCGGCCGGGCAGGCGGGCCTGCGCATCACTCTGGACGTGCTGACCACGCGGGCCGAGGGCCCGGACGCGGGCGAGGCGTCGGCGGGGCGCGGGCGGCTGGTACGCGGAGACGGCTCGCAGACACCGTTCCAGGCGGGCCGGGTGACGGGCCGTATCCCCCGTACGGCTACGCAGCGGCCGACGGTGGTGCCGCTGGACTGGGAGCGGATGGGGGACCCGCCGACGCGGCGGCCGCTGCGCGAGCTCGGCAACGGGCCTACGGATTTGGCGCTGCTGGCCAGCGCGCTCCAGCGGGCCGCGGCCCAGTCCACGCCCCCGGCCGAGCCCCTGCGGCTCCCCTGAGTCCTGCCGAGCACGACGTCTGCCGCGTTGTGGGCATTCGTTCCGCGGGGCTGGGGGCACCTCCCAGCCCCGCGGAACGAATGCCCACACCCTTGGCGTGATGCAGATCACAGCACGGTCACAGCAACCCCCTCGTGCCGGAGGCGGTATTGCGGCTGATCCCGTCCGGGCGTAGGACTGTCCGCACGGGACGTACGGAGCACGTGTGCGCGGCCGTCTGCGGGGTCCGCGCTACGGCGCAACGGGGAGGACAGCAGGTATGCGCACAGCCATGGCCACACCACTCACCACCCGAAGCACCACCCCATCGACCCACACCACCAGAACGAGCCGTACAAGCCGCACAACTCGCGCCGCCCTGGCCCTCGTTGCCACGAGCGCCCTCGCCCTCACCGCCGCCGGCTGCGGCGGGGACGACGGCAAGGACGGCGACGCCGGGGGCGGAGGCGCTGCGAAGGACAGCGCGCCCACCGTCCAACTCCCCAAGCTGAACGGCCAGAAGCTCCAGGTCGCCGCCGTATGGACCGGCGCCGAGCAGAAGAACTTCACCGCCGTCCTCGACGAGTTCGAGAAGCGCACCGGCGCCGAAGTCTCCTTCGTGCCGACCGGCGACAGCATCTCCACCTTCCTCGGCACGAAGATCGAGGGCGGCGAGCCGCCGGACGTCGCGATGCTCCCCCAGGTCGGCGCCCTCAAGCAGTTCGCCGACAAGGGCTGGCTCAAGCCCGCGGGCACCGAGGTCACCGCCCAGCTCGGCAAGAACTTCTCGAAGGGCTGGCAGGACCTCGGCGCCCACGAGGGCAAGCAGTACGGCGTCTACTTCAAGGCCGCCAACAAGTCCCTGGTCTGGTACAACGCCGCGGCCTTCGAGAACGCGGGCGCCTCGGAGCCCAAGACCTGGCAGGAGTTCCTGGACACCGCCCAGACGGTCTCCGCCTCCGGCGTCCCGCCGGTCTCGGTCGGCGGCGCCGACGGCTGGACCCTCACCGACTGGTTCGAGAACGTCTATCTCTCCCAGGCCGGCCCGGAGAAGTACGACCAGCTGGCTCAGCACAAGATCAAGTGGACCGACCCGTCCGTGAAGCAGGCGCTGGAGACACTCGGTGAGCTCTTCGGGGACAAGACCCTGATCGCGGGCGGCCAGAACGGTGCGCTGCAGACCGAGTTCCCCAAGTCCGTCACGCAGACGTTCGCGGGCGGCGACACCCCGGACGCCGCGATGGTCTTCGAGGGCGACTTCGTCTCGATCAACATCGCCACCGACACCAAGGCGAAGATCGGCACGGACGCCAAGGTCTTCCCGTTCCCGGCCGTGGGACGGCAGTCCCCGGTGGTCAGCGGCGGCGACGTGGCCGTAGCGCTGAAGGGCGGCAAGGGAGCGCAGGCGCTGCTCACCTTCCTCGCCTCGACCGACGCCGCCGAGATCTGGGCGAAGGCGGGCGGCTTCATCTCGCCGAACAAGGAGCTCGACCTCAAGGCGTACCCGAACGACGTCCAGCGCGACATCGCGAAGGCGCTGATCGAGGCGGGCGACGACTTCCGGTTCGACATGTCCGACCAGGCTCCGGCGTCCTTCGGCGGTACGAAGGGCGAGGGCGAATGGAAGGGGCTCCAGGACTTCCTGAAGAACCCCAAGGACGTGGCGGGCACCCAGCAGAAGCTGGAAGCGGACGCCGCCAAGGCGTACAAGAGCTGACGGGCCGTCTCCGACATGAAGACGGCGACCGCGGGGGGCGCGGCCGCGCCCGGCACGCCGCCCCCCGCCGACCTTCGTCATGGCAAGAGCGTGCTCGGCACCCGGCCCTGGGTGGCGGCCTGTTTCCTGCTGCCCGCCCTGCTGCTGCTCGGCGCGCTCGTGGTCTACCCGATCGGGTACACGGTCTACCGCAGCTTCTTCGACGCCTCCGGCACCGGCTTCACCGGCCTGGACAACTTCGCCGACATGTTCTCCGACGCCGGCACCCTCACCGCCATCAAGAACAACCTCATCTGGGTGGTCGTCGCCCCGGCCGTCTCCACCGCGCTCGGCCTGATCTACGCGGTGCTGACCGAACGGGTCCGCTGGGGCACGGCGTTCAAGCTGATCGTCTTCATGCCGATGGCGATCTCCATGCTCGCGGCCGGGATCATCTTCCGGCTGGTGTACGAGCAGGACCCGGACCGCGGTGTGGCCAACGCGGTGTGGGTGGGGGTGCACGACACCTTCGCCGAGTCCTCCGCCTACCCGGGCGCGCACCCGCTGCCCACCGCCGGTCTCGCAGCGTCGGGCGGCGGCTCGTTCACCACCAAGTCGGCCGTGCGGCCGGGCGGCGCGGCGAATCTGCCGCTGGTCGGGGTCAAGGCCGGGACGATGCCCGAGGACGCGGCCGACGCGAAGACCGCGCCGCCCGCCGACGGGAAGATCACCGGCACGGTCTGGCTGGACTTCGTCAAGGGCGGGGGCGGGAAGCCCAACGTGATCGACCCGGGCGAGAAGGCGCTGTCCGGGATCACGATCGAGGCGGTCAGCGGCGGCAATGTCGTCGCCACGGCCAAGACGGGCGCCGACGGCACGTACGCGCTGCCCGCCGACAAGGCCCAGGGAGCACATCTCCGGCTGCCCGCCTCGAACTTCACGGAGCAGTACAACGGCGTGGACTGGCTCGGCCCGTCCCTGGTCACTCCCGCCATCATCGGCTCGTACGTGTGGATGTGGGCGGGCTTCGCGATGGTGCTGATCGCGGCCGGCCTGGCTGGCGTACCGCGCGAACTCCTGGAGCAGGCGCGGGTCGACGGCGCGAGTGAGTGGAAGGTCTTCCGGAAGGTGACGGTGCCGCTGCTGGCGCCGGTGCTCACGGTCGTCCTCGTCACCCTGATGATCAACGTGCTGAAGATCTTCGACCTGGTCTACATCATCGCGCCGGGGGCGACCCAGCAGGACGCGAACGTGCTGGCCCTGGAGCTGTATCTGCAGTCCTTCGGCACGGACGCTGACCAGGGTGCGGGCAGCGCCATCGCGGTGCTCCTGCTGCTGCTGGTTGTCCCGGTCATGATCGTCAACATCCGCCGGATGCGGAGGGAGGGCCGACGATGACCGCATCGACGCCGACGGACGCGCCTGTCCTGGCCACGACCGCGACGGCGGAGAAGCGGGGGAAGCCCTCCCTCGCCTCCCGCCTCGCGGCCCGTGCGGGCGGCGGCGTGACACAGGTCTTCCTGATCCTCGTCGCGCTGTTCTGGCTGATGCCGACCCTCGGGCTGCTGATCTCCTCCCTCAGGGACTCGACCGACATCGCCACTTCGGGCTGGTGGGAGGTCTTCACCGCCCCCGCCCAGCTCACCACGAGCAACTACTCCGAGCTGCTGAGCAACGACGCGATCACAGGCTCCCTGTGGACCACCGTGCTCATCACGGTCCCCTCCACGGTGCTCGTCGTCGTCATCGGCTCGCTGGCCGGATACGCCTTCGCCTGGCTGGACTTCCCGGGCCGGGACTGGTGGTTCCTGCTGGTGGTCGGGCTGCTGGTGGTGCCCGTACAGGTGGCGCTGATCCCGGTGGCGAAGCTCTTCGGCACCCTGGGGATCTTCGAGACGACGACCGGCGTGGTCATCTTCCACACCGCCTTCGGGCTTCCGTTCGCCGTCTTCCTGCTGCGCAACTTCTTCGCCGAGATCCCGCGCGAGCTGCTGGAGGCGGCGCGTCTGGACGGGGCGGGCGAAGTCCGGCTGTTCACCCGGGTCGTGATGCCACTGGGCGGTCCCGCGATCGCCTCGCTCGGCATCTTCCAGTTCCTGTGGGTCTGGAACGACATGCTGGTGGCGCTGATCTTCGCGGACGACGGGGCCCCGCCGATCACGGTCGCCCTGCAGCAGCAGGTCCGCCAGTTCGGCAACAACATCGACGTGCTGGCGCCCGGCGCCTTCGTGTCGATGGTGATCCCGCTCGTCGTGTTCTTCGCCTTCCAGCGGCAGTTCGTCTCCGGCGTGATGGCGGGGGCGGTCAAGTAATGACCGGAGCGGTCACGCAGCGGCACGCGCGCGGTGGGACGTCGTGCGCGTGGCGCACCGCTCGGTGGCACGGCGGTCAGTTGTGCACGTACAGGTGCACGCTGCCGCCGTGCAGCCGTTCCACGCCCTCCCGGTGGAACTGGTCGGAGAGAACCTCCTGCTTGACCCGCTCCCCCGCGTCCCGGAACACCCGCCGCTGGTCGGAGTCCTCCCGGTCCAGCAGCCACACCCGCCGCGCCTTCGGCAGGGCCTCCCGCAGCCGGTCCGGCGGCAGTTCGGTGCCGAAGAGGGTGCCGGACTCGGCCGGGGTCCGGTCCAGCGCCACATCGCGCAGCCCCTCGAACATCTCCGGATACGCGATGGCGGCCTTCCGCCGGGTGCTCGCGAGGAAGACCACCGCGTCGCCCGGCTTCGCCTCCTCGCGCACCAGCCGCGCGACCGCCCGCAGGTCGTCCAGCCTGCTCGCGCCGGACCGTACGTGGTGGTGGGCGCCGAGCTGGCCGCCCAGCACCAGTGACACGACAAGCGCCGCGGCCATCGGCATCGCCAGCGGCATCGCGCCGCGCCACAGCACCAGACCGGTGAGCCGGTCGAGCCCGGACGCGGCGAGCAGACACAGGCCCGGCAGCGCGTACAGCACGTACCGCTGGTCGTAGACCGGGTCCACCTGGGAGATCGCGACGAGCAGCGCGGGCGGTACCACGAACAGCGGCAGCGCGACGGTGACGACCGAGACCGGGGGCGCGTCGAGCGTCGGGCGGCGCGGCGCGAAGAGCGCGGCGGCCGCGAGCAGAAGGATCAGGCAGGCGACCCAGCCGGAAGGACCGGCGAAGGACCGTACGAGCCGGGTCACGGCCTCCCAGCCGGGCACCGGGATCCAGGCGAGCGCCTCCTCCTTCTGTCCGCGCGCGACCCAGGCGACCGGCACCATGGCGGCCGCGGCGGTGGCCGCGGACAGGCCCCAGCAGCGCCACTGGCGAGCGTCGCTCCTGGCCACGAGCAGGGTCACGGCGTGCGCGGCGGGAAGGAGCAGGGCGAACGCGTGCAGCAGCACGGTGAGCGCGGTGAACAGGGCGTACCAGCGCCACCAGCGCGCCTCGCCGGTCTCGCAGGCGCGCACCAGGAAGTACGTGGCGGCCATCGTGCCCGCCATCACGAGGGCATAGCTGCGGCCCTCCTGCGCGTAGAGGCTCACCACCGGCACCACCGCGAAGAGCATTCCGGCCACCAGACCGACCCGGGCTCCGGCCAGCCGGGCGCCGATCGCAGCGACGAGAGCCGCGGCGCAGACCATGCCCGCGACCGAGGGGAGCCGCAGCATGGTCTCGTCGGGGCGCACGCTCAGCAGGCCGTGCATCAGCAGGTAATAGAGGCCGTGGACCGCGTCGATGCTGCCGAGCAGCTGCCACAGCTCGCCCGGGGTGCGGCGGGCGGCGCTCCACGTGGCCGCCTCGTCGCTCCACATCCCGCGGCGGCCCAGATCCCACAGCCCCAGGATCGCCATGGTGGCGGCCGGGAGCAGCAGGGCCGCCACCGGAGTGCGGCGCACCACGGGGACGGGCCGGAGCGGGATCTTCACCTCGGTTGTGACCATCGACGTGCTCCTGTTCTTGGCGTCGCTGTCCGCTTCTTGGTTCGGCATGAGCCGTGGGGTGCTTGAACTGGGGTCCCACGGGCGTGGGACCTGGGCGGTGCGGGCCCGTCCGGGGCGTACGGCCCGGGCGCGCCCGCAGGCGGAGCGGCGCTCCGGTCGCCCCCAGCGGCCGCGAGCGAAATAGACTGATGTCACATATGGCAGCAAAGACCCCAACCGAACCGTCCGCGGCGCAGGTCAGCGTCATCGTGATCGGTTACAACGACGCCGAGCACATCGCGGACGCGGTGCTCTCCGCCCTCCGCCAGGGCACGCAGGTCGCCGAGGTCGTCGCCGTCGACGACGCCTCGACCGACGCGACACCGGATGTGCTGCGGGACCTCGCCGAGCGCTACGCCCGGGTCCGCGTGGTGCGCCGCGAGGCCAACAGCGGCGGCTGCGGCACACCCCGCAACGACGGGCTGCGGCGCGCGACCGCCCCGTACGTGATGTTCCTGGACAGCGACGACGTGCTCGAAACGGGCGCCGTCGGGGCCCTGTTCCGCGCGGCCGTACGCCATGACGCGCGGGTCGTCGCGGGCCGCTGCGTGCGCCGTGAGCTGCCGGGCGGGCGTGACGTGCCCTGGCAGCGGGCGCTCTTCACCCGGGAGGCGGCGTACGGCTCCCCCGCGGAACTCCCCCGCCTGGTCCGCGACACGGTCTGCGTCAACAAGCTCTACGACCGCTCCTTCCTGGACCGGCACGGCATCGCCTTCCCCGACGGCCCCTTCCGCTACGAGGACTTCGTCTTCACCGCCCGCGTGCTCGCCGCCGCGCCGCGCATCGCCCTCATCCCCGACACCGTCTACATCTGGCATGTGCGCCGCTCCACCGGCCGGCCCTCGATCTCCCTCGCCCGCGACGACATCGACAACTGGCGCAGCCGCCTCCGCGCACACCGCCGCGCCCTCGAGATCTTCGAGGAGGCCGGGCAGAAGAAGCTGACGCGGGCCGCCGAGGTCAAGTTCCTCGATGACGACCTGCGCCTGTACGCGCGCGAGCTGGGCGGCCGCAGCCCCGAGTACCGCGCGGAGTGGTGGCGGCTGGCCCAGGAGCACCTGGCCTGCTTGGACGAGCCCGCGCTGCGGGCCGCCCGCGCCCCGGCCCGCTGGATCGCCCGCGTCATCACGGCCGCCGACCGCCCGCGCGACCTCGAGCGGCTCGTCGAGCTGGCGGGCAGGCCGGCCCGGCTGATGCCGCCGTACGCGCGCGTGGCCGGGCGCCCGGTGTGGGACGCCGACCTGCCGGGCGTGGTCCTCGACGGGCTCGACAGCAAGCCGCTGCACCGCCTGCCGGTCACGGTGGAGGCCGAACCCCGCATCGCCTGGCGCACCCGGCGCGCCCGGCTGCGGCTGGCCGTGCGCGTGTACGAGCTGTACGGGCGGCTGGCCGCCGCAGGCCCGCTGACAGTGGACATCGAGCTGCGGCACCGCGACGACGGCCGCCTCGGGCTCACCCGTAACGCCGCCCTCAACCCGGACGACGACTCCTGGACGGCGGAGGTGCTGCTCGGCCTGGGGGACGTGGCGGCGGCAGGCGGGGGGCGACCCCGCGGTGTCCGCGCCGCCGGGCCCGACACCTGGGACGTACGCGTGCGGGTGCGCTGCGCGGACAGCTCCTCGCTCTACACCGCGGCCCGCGCCACCGGCCCCGGCCTGCGGCGCACGGCCGTACCGAGCAGGCAGTACGGCCTGCTGCTGCTCCAGCCGTACGCCACGGTGGGCCGGTCCCTCGCGCTGCGCCTCGCGGCGGGGCCGAGCGCGGCGACCGCCGTGCTGCACCGCAGGCTGCGGCGTCTGGCCACCCGGAACACCCTGAACACCCGGAACCGGCGGCGGAACCGGAAGCGGGCCGCTGTCCGTTGACCGTCCGACGACCTCGGCTTGAGTTTCTCGAGTTTGGAGACCCATGTCCTTCTTGATCACGGGCGGCGCCGGGTACATCGGCGCCCATGTCGTACGTGCCATGACGCGGGCGGGCGAGCGGGCCGTCGTGCTCGACGACCTCTCCACGGGCGACGCGGCCCGGGTGCCGGAGGACGTGCCGCTGGTCGTCGGCTCGGTCCTGGACCGCGAGCTGCTGGACCGTACGATCGCGGAGCACGGCGTCACGGGCGTGGTGCACCTGGCCGGGAAGAAGCAGGTGGGCGAGTCGGTCGAACGGCCGCTGCACTACTACCGGGAGAACGTCCACGGTCTGGAGACGCTGCTCGGAGCCGTGGTCGCCGCGGGCGTCACCCGCTTCGTCTTCTCCTCGTCCGCGGCCGTGTACGGGATGCCGGACGTCGACCTGGTCACCGAGGACACCCCGTGCGCGCCGATGAGCCCGTACGGCGAGACGAAGCTGGCCGGGGAGTGGCTGGTCCGGGCGGCCGGCACGGCACACGGCATCGCGACGGCCTGCCTGCGCTACTTCAACGTCGCGGGCGCCGCCGCCCCCGAGCTCGCCGACACCGGCGTGTTCAACCTCGTCCCGATGGTCTTCGAGAAGCTCACGGCAGGCGAGCGGCCGCGCATCTTCGGCGACGACTACCCGACGCCGGACGGCACCTGCATCCGCGACTACATCCACGTCGAGGACCTGGCCGACGCCCACCTGGTCGCGGCCCGGAAGCTCACGGAGCCGGGATGGACGGGAGACCTGACGGTCAACATCGGCCGCGGGGAGGGCGTTTCGGTCCGCGAGATGACCTCCCTCATCGCGGACGTCACCGGGTACCACGAGCCACCCGAGGTCACCCCGCGCCGTCCGGGCGACCCGGCCCGCGTGGTCGCCTCCGCCGCCCTGATCGCCGCCGACCTGGGCTGGAAGGCCCGCCACGACGTACGCGAAATGGTCCGCTCGGCCTGGGACGGCTGGTGCCTCCACCACCGTCAGGCGCGCCGCGCCTGACGGCGGGCGCGCGCTGCGTCACCGCTCCAGGAACGCGAACAGGTCCTCCCAGCGCCGGACGATCTCGCTCGGCACGTACCGCTGGACGTTCGAGCGCGCCGCCTCGCCCATCCGGTCGCGCAGCTCGCGGTCGGAGACCAACTCGTCCAGGCGGCGGGCGAGTTCCGTCGTGTTGCCCGGGGGCGCCAGCAGGCCGTCCTCGCCGTCACGGATGATCTCGCGGACGCCGGGGGCGCAGTCGAAGGCCGCGCAGGGGACGGCCGTGGCCATGGCTTCCATGAGGGCGAGGGGGAAGCCCTCGCCGCGGGAGGACTGGACGAAGAGTGAGCCGCGGCGGAGGGCCCCCGGTACGTCGTTCGTGCGGCCCATCCACTCCACCGAGTCGTCCAGACCCAGTGATGTGCACTGCTTGCGGAGCATCTCCTCGTCCTCGCCCGAGCCGTAGATCCGCAGGGTCCAGTCGGGATGCAGGGGCGCGGCCTCCGCCCAGGCGTCGAGCAGCATGTCGATGCCCTTCTGGTCCGTCAGCCTGCCCATGCTGATGACGGCCTTCTCCGTACGCGGCGACGGCTCGCCGGGCATGAAGGGCAGGGGGTTCGGCATGAAGCCGGTGTTGTCCAGGCCCCTGCGGATCCACAGGTCCGCGTCCTCCCTGGTGAGGACGAGCATCCGGTCGACGTCCCGGAAGAACCGCAGCACCCGGCGGAAGCGGGAGCTCTGGCGGGTGTACTCGTACGACTCGTGGCTCATGCCGATGACCGTCGCCCCCGCGGTGTCGGCCAGGGCCACCCACTCCATCGCCCAGACCTGGGTGACGATGACGATGGCAGCGGGCCCGGCCGCCCGGAACATCGCGCTCAGCTTCTCCGCCTGTTCGAGCATTCCGGCCTCACGGGCGCTGCGGTGGCGGCGCTCCACCACATCGAGCCGTCCCCGCAGGCCGCGCAGGGGGCCGAGTTTCGGAGGGGGAGCGTCGTAGAGCGTGGTCGTCGGGTACGGGAGATCGCCGCCGAGGTCCTGCGGAACGTCGGGGTCGGTGATGCCGATGACGTGCACGCGGTGGCCGCGCTCGGTGAACAGCCGCGCCATCTGGTGCGACCAGCTGGTGACTCCGCCCAGCTCGTCGATGCTGTTGGAGACGAAGAAGATGTCCCGGCTCACCTCACGCCTCCCGTGCGGAAGAAGGTCTCGACGATCGTGCGCGACGCGTCGCCCCGGTCGTACTCGCCGAACTCCGCCGAGAACCGCCGCCGCGCCTCGGCGTATTCGGTGTCCGCCGACTTGAGGTCGGCGATCGCGGCGAAGAGCGCCTCCTCGGTCTCCGCCACCGGCCCCGGGGCCTTCTCCCGCAGGTCGAAGTACGTGCCGCGGGCCTCCCCCGCGTACTCGTCCCAGTCGTACGCGTAGAAGATCATCGGCCGGTCCAGCAGCGCGTAGTCGAACATCACCGACGAATAGTCCGTGATCAGCCCGTCCGCGAGGGTGAGCAGCGGGGTGATGTCGTGGAGGGCGGTGACGTCGAGGACGGTACCGCGCACCGAGGGCGGCAGCACCACGTGGTTGAGGTAGTGCGAGCGGATCAGCAGGACGTGGCGGTCGCCGAACCGGCGGGCGAACTCCTCGACATCGAAGGGGAGTTCAAAACCGCGGACCCGGCCCTCCTTGCCGCTGCGGAAGGTCGGCGCGTACAGCAGCACCTGCCGGTCCGCCGGGATGCCGAGCTCCGCGGCCAGCTGCCCCCGCTCCCGTACGCCGGAGGCCTCTTCGCGCAGCCGCGCCGCGACCAGCGCGTCGTTGCGCGGGTAGCCGGTGCGCAGCAGCACCTCGTCCCGCAGCCGCAGGGCCCTGGCCAGGGTGCGGACGTCGTGCTCGGAGCGGACCAGGAAGTGGTCGAAACGGTCCAGGACCCGCTGGTACGCCTCCTGTTCGGGGCGGCCCTGCAGCTTCTTGCGCGGCTCGTCGAAGCCCATCCGCTTGAGCGCCGAGCCGTGCCAGGTCTGGATGTACGTGGTCCCGGGGCGCTTGGTGAGCTTCAGCGGGAAGCCCTGGTTGTCGATCCAGAACTCGGCCTGCGCCAGGGCCCGCAGATACGGCCAGCTCCAGCGGCGTACGAGGGCGGCGTCGCCCGGAAAGCCCTCGGGCCGCCGCCCCACGTACGACCAGACGGGCTCGAAGCGGACGCCCTGGCGGCGCATTTCCTCGTAGATCGCGCGCGGGCTGTCGCTGTACTGCTTGCCGAGGTGGCTCTCGAAGACGACCAGGCCGGGGCGGACGGGAAGCCGGCAGAGCAGGGCATGGTACGTACGGATCTTCGTGTCGCCCGAGTTGAGCCAGCGCCTGACTCTGCGGGCCCTGCGGACGCCCGACTTGGCGAGGTCGCCCGCCCGGCCGGCCACGGCGGCGTCGACGGCCGCGCGGGTGCGGACGGCGGCCGCACCCTCGGCGGTCAGCACGAAGGAGAGGTGGCCGCGCCGGGAGATCCGCGGCTCCAGGCGGTCGGCCACGAGCCGGGTGAGCCGCGGGCGTACGCGCAGCGGGCGGGCCCGTTCGAGGGCGAGGCCATCGGCGCTGAGCCGGGTGCGCAGCCGCTCGCCGTCCACGTCCAGGAGCAGCCGGACGTCCCACACCGCGTCGATCACGCCGAGCGGCCGCAGCCGCCGGCCGAGGTCGGCCTCGGCGGTCCAGTCGAGGAAGCCGTCCGTGTGGCGCAGCGAGAGGAGCGGGAAGCGGAAGGTCTGCAGGCTGCGGCGGCGGGCCCGGAACTCCAGTTGTCCGCGCACGCTCGCGCCGGGCGGGATCCGGCCGAGCGGGTTGACGATGCTGCCGGCCAGGCGGACGGTGCCGCGGCCGTCGTCCTCGTACGCGGTGAGGCGATTGCGCAGGAACATCGTGCCGAGCGGCTGGGTGTGGTAGCCGAGGTCCGTGACGTCCAGGACCCGGCGGCCCTCGGGGTCGTCGAGATGCTCGGCGCACCAGAAGATCCGGCCGTCGCGCTCGGCGAGAGGCGAGGAGATCTTGTCCCGGTTGGTCAGGGTGTCGGCGGCGGGCAGCAGGTTGTCCCAGTCCTCGCGGGCCAGCAGATACGCGCAGATGGCCTGGATGGGCTGGACTTCCGCGTACGCCTCGGGGTCGATGGTCGCCAGATAGCCGTTCGCGAGCTCGGCGAAGCGGTGCCGGTACTCCTCGTCCAGCAGCGGCAGATCGCGCAGATGGAGCACGAGATCGTGCTTGAGGAACTTCACGTCCTTGTGGAACTTCAGCTCGCGCAGCCGCCGCCGCTCCAGCACCTCGTCGACGCGGCGGTGGATCTCCATCCGGTGCGCGAAGTTGGCGATCTCGTGCCGCCGGTTGCTGATGGACTTGCTCCCGCCCGCGTTCTCGGCGACGTTCCAGAAGTAGACGCGGTTGGGGACGAGGGCGATGCGGGTCGCGGCGAGATAGGCGCTCGCGGAGAAGAACAGGTCCTCGTAGTGGATGCCGACGGGGAAGATCAGGTTCTGCTCCAGCAGGAAGTCCCGGCGGTAGCACTTGTTGGTCGACAGGGTGTCGAAGACGAAGAGGTCGGGGAGTTCGGTGACCGACTCGAGGGTGCGGGTGGCGGAGTAGAGCCAGGGGTACCACTCGACGGTCTTGCGGTGCCGGCTGTCGACGTGGACCCGGACGCAGAGGCCGGAGACCAGGTCGGCGCCGGTCCGCTCGGCCGCCTCCAGCATGTTGCGGCAGGCGTTGCGCTCCAGCTCGTCGTCGCTGTCGAGGAACATCACGTAGCGGCCGCGGGCCTCCTCGATGCCGCGGTTGCGGGGGGCCCCGCAAACACCACTGTTCCGGTCCCGCCCGAAGAAACGCACCCTGTCTGGATGGTTGGCGGTGAGCTCCTGCTCCACCCCATACGAGCCGTCCGTGCTGCAGTCGTCCACGATCAGGATCTCGACGCTGCGCAGGGTCTGGCCGAGGGCTGAGCGCACGGCGGTGGGGAGCCGCTCGACGTCGTTGTAGACGATCACGACCACCGACACCTCAGGTGCCGGCGCCGGGTTTCCGGTGATTTCCGTGGTGCCCATCCGCCCCTCCGATCGGCTGAACCAAAGGCTGATCATAACGCGCCAAACCATGACATCTCGTAGAGTACGTGCGTCGTGTGACGGCGGTGGCACCGGAGGTGCGCGGGGTGTTGTCGGTGGTGGTGCCCTGCTTCAACGAGGAGCAGGTGCTCGAGGCGTTCAACCGGGAACTGCACGTCCGGCTGCTCGAGCTCGGGATCCCGTACGAGGTGGTCTACGTCGACGACGGCTCGACCGACTCCACGCTGTCCCTGCTGCGCCGGTTCGCCTCCTGCGACCACCACATCCGCTACCTGTCCCTGTCCCGGAACTTCGGCAAGGAGGCGAGCATGCTCGCCGGCCTGCGGGAGAGCACCGGCGACCAGGTCGTCCTCATGGACGCCGACCTCCAGCACCCGCCCGCCTTCATGGGGCGGATGCTCGAGCTCCAGCGCGAGGGCTACGACCAGGTGGTCGCCCGCCGCTCCCGCGACCACGACGGCCGGATCCGGACCCTGTTCAGCCGCGGCTACTACCGGCTCGTCAACCACTGGGCCGAGGTCGAGCTGGTCGACGGCGCGGGCGACTTCCGGCTGCTGTCGCGCCGCGCGGTCGACGCGCTGCTGGACCTGGAGGAGCGCAACCGCTTCTCCAAGGGCCTGTTCTCCTGGATCGGTTTCACCACGGCCTTCTTCGACTACGCGGACACGCCGCGCTCGGGCGGCAGCAGCAAGTGGAGCTACCGCAAACTCCTCAACTACGCGGTGGACGGTCTCGTCTCCTTCAACAGCAGGCCGCTGCGCCTGGCCATCCATATCGGGCTGCTGCTCTCCTGCCTGGCCTTCCTCTACGCCGCCTGGACCATCGGCGCGGTGCTGATCGGCGGCATCACCGCGCCCGGCTACGTCACCCTGCTCGTCGCGATCACCGGCTTCGGCGGGATGCAGATGGTGCTGCTCGGCCTCATCGGCGAGTACGTCGGCCGGGTCTACAACGAGAGCAAGCAGCGGCCGCACTACCTGGTGCGCGAGCGCACGCCCTCGGACGTGGCCCGGCCGCCGACGCTGCGGGCCCGCTCCTCGTGAGGGGGCAGCTGGTGCGCTTCGCGCTCGTGGGCGTGGTCAACACCGGTACCTACTACGCGCTCTACCGGCTGCTGTGCCTGTGGCTGCCCTATCTGGCGGCGCACCTCGGCGCGACCCTGCTGAGCATGGTCGGCTCGTTCTTCCTGAACGTCCGCTTCACCTACCGGACCGACCCGACCTGGCGGAAGTTCCTGCTCTTCCCGCTGACCAACGTCACCAACATCGTCCTGACCACCGCCGGAATCTACCTGCTGGTCTCCGTCCTCGGCGTGGACTCGCGGATCGCGCCGCTGATCGCCGCCGCCGGCGCGGTCCCCGTCACCTTCCTGGTCGCCCGCAGCATTCTGGTCGCCGCGTGAGGGCCGCCCGTGGGGGCCGCGGGATCCGCGGGGTCCGCCGGGTCCGCGGCGCCGCGCTGGGCGCGGCCGTCGCCATGGCGGCGTTCGTGGTCTCCGGCGCCGTGCGCGGCACGTACCCCTTCGGCGGCCGCTCCCGGGCCGTCAACGACCTGGGCAACCAGTTCGTCCCCTTCCACGCCCACCTGTGGGACCTGCTGCACGGCACCTCCTCGGGCGATCTGTTCTTCAACTGGAACAGCGCCTTCGGGGTGCCGTACTGGGCCGAGTTCACCAGCTTCCTCGGCAACCCGTTCTCGCTGCTCGTGGCGCTCTTCCCGCGCCGCCTGGTGGACCTGGGCGTCTATACGGGCGAGGTGCTGAGCATCGGGGTGGGCGCGGCGGTGATGGCGCTCTGGCTGCGGCGGCTGAAGCCGGGGCCCTGGTGGCAGACCGGCCTCCTCGGCGCCGCGTACGGCCTTTCGGGCTGGACGCTTGGCGACGGCACGCCCGACCCGATGTGGCTGTGGGGCCTGACCGCCCTCCCCCTGATGCTGCTGGCCCTGGACCGCTGCACCCGCGACCGCGGGTGGCTGTGGGCGGCGCCCATGGTGGGCCTCGCCTGGGCCGGGAACTTCTACACCGCGATGATGGCCGCCCTCGGCACGGCCCTCGTCGGGATCGTGCTCCTGGCCACGCGCGCGTGGAGCCGGGGAGAGCGCCTGCGGTTCGTACGGAGGGCCGCCGTCGCCTTCGCGCTCGGCACGGCCCTCGCCGCGCCCGCCTACCTGCCCGCCTACCTCGCCAGCGGGAACGCCGTTCCGCTGCCGGCGCTGCCCTTCCACCGGCCGCGGCTGCTCGAATACGCGCTCCAACTGCTGCCCGCGCAGCGCGTATTCGGCAGCTTCCCCCGGTTCTTCGCCGGCATGCTCGTCCTGCTGCTGGTGCTCGCCTTCCCGCTCAGCCGGCGGATCCCCACGCGCACGCGCGCGGTGTGGTGCGCGGCCCTGCTCACGGTCGCCGCCTCCTTCTGCTGGCTGCCCACGGTCAAGCTCTGGTACGGCCTCTCCCAGCCCAACGGCAGCCCGTACCGGGCGGCCTTCGTGCTGACCGGGCTGCTGGTCTCCGTCGCCTGGCTCTGCCTCGCCCACCGGCCGGGTCCGCGCCCGCTGCTCGCCGCGGGCGCGGCCGCCTGCGCCCTCGCCGCGCTGTCCGCGCACCACGAGAACGGGGTCGGTCCGCTCACCTGGCTCGTGGTCCTCGGCTCCGGCGGCGTGACCCTGGGCCTGCTGCTGGTCCTGCCGCGCACCCGGGGCCGTACCGCGCCGCCCGTCCTGGCTGCCGCGCTCACGGTCGTCGTCTTCGCCGAGTCCGCCGCCAGCGCCGTGACCGTCGACGAACAGCGCGACAGACTGCGCTTCTTCGCCCCCAAGCCGACGTGGGGCGCGCGGCACGACGCCGTACGCGCGGCCCTCGACCGCGCCCGCGGCTGGCCCGCCCACCGCACCGACACCGGGCCCGCCGACATCGTCAACAACGACCCGCAGCTCTTCGGCAGCGAGGGCCCGTCCTACTACAGCAGCTTCGTCCCGAAGCGGACCGCCCGCCTCATGCAGCGCTTCGGTTACGCCTGGACGATGCACGGCCGCCATGTGATGGGCCAGAGCAACCCGGCCGCCGACGCGGTCTTCGCCATCGGCGCCCGGGTCCGGCACGCACCGGGCTCTGAGCGGGCGAGCGTCGTCCGCTTCCCGGCGCCGCCGCTGGTCACGGTCCATCCCCGCAAGGCGCCCCGGCTGCCCGCCGACGCCTCGGCGTTCGCCCACCAGCAGGCCGCTCTCGGCCATGAGGTGTACGAGCTGCCGCGGATCTCCATCGACCGGACACGGACCCGGAACCGGACCGGGACACGGAGCCGGATCACCCCGCCCAGGCTGCGCGAAGGCGGCCCGTACCGGCTGGCCGCCGGGGGCTCCCCGTACCGCATCAGCGCGCGCTGTACGCCGGGCCGCCGCCTCTACGTGCACGGCCCCTGGACTGACGCCAGGCTCGCCGGTCCTGGCGGGAAGACCGTACGGCTGTGGGGCGACTACCCCGCGAACGCCCCGGCCGCGAAGCCGCTCGGCACGGTCCCCGCGAGCGGGCGGGTCACCGTGACCGTCAGCCCGTTCGAGGACACCGAGTTGCCGACCTCACCCCTCGGGTGCCTCGACACGGGCGGGCTGCGGCGGGCGGTCGCGGAGCTGCGGGCCACCGGCGCCACGCGCGTCGAGGCGGGCGGGCACACGCTGCGGGCCACGCTCCCCGCCGGGTCGTCCGGCACCGCCGTGGTCGCCACCGCGCCCACGCCCGGCTGGCAGTGCTCCGTCGGCGGCGGCCCCGCCCGCAGCCCGGAGAGCCGCCTCGGACTGCTGGCCGTCCCGCTGCCGCCGGGCGCCGGACCGCGCGAGATCTCCTGCTCCTTCCGGCCACCGGGGCTGCGCCTCGCGGGGGTCACCAGCGCGTCCGCGGCGGCGGTGCTGCTGCTCGCCATGGCACTGTCGGCCGCGCGCAGGCGTCGCGCGGCCGGGAACGGCCGCGGCCAGGGCGCCGCTCCCTCGCCAGGCACCGCGCCTGCGGCGCGGCCTTCTTCCCCCACCCGCCCGCCGTCCTAAGGGCGGGCGGGCGAGACGAGGCCCGCGCCCTGGGCGCGGGGTTACCCCGGCAGCTCGTACGGGGCAGGCAGCGGGAAGTACTCGTCCAGGAAGGGGTGCAGGAGCGCCACCTGCCCCTTGATGTCGGCCTCGTCCGACTGGGTGTCGTTGAGGCAGAAGACCGCCCGGTCGCGGTCGGCGAGCAGCCGGTCGAGACGGGCCGCGGCGTTCGGCCGGGAGAGGTCGATGTACGCGTAGTCGAGGTCGCTCGGCAGCGCCCGGCCCGTGTGGAACGCGTAGTAGTGGTGCAGCGAGGACGGTATGGAGATGTCCTGGAGGCTGCGGAAGCGGTGCGAGGCGGTGGCCCGGTGCGCTTCCACGAACTCCTCCTCGATCTCGTGCAGCACGCCGCGGCGCAGCGCGTGCGGCACGTGCTTCATCTTCTGCACGGGCGTGGTGCCGAACCGCGCCTCGATCAGCGCCCGGTTGTTCTTGCCCGCCACCGATACGGGCACGTCCTCGTCCGACGGCGGGCCGAGCGGCACGAGCGCGGGCGAGGGGAAGAACTTCGTCAGCCCGTTGGCCAGGAAGAAGTCCTGCGGCACGGCCTCACGCCCGAGGAAGACGTCGTCGTTGAAGTACAGGAAGTGCTCGGACAGGCCCTCGATGTGGTGCAGCTGGCTCTCGATGGCGTGCGAATTGAAGGTGGGCAGCATCTGCTGGTCGCGGAAGATCTCGCGGTGACCGACGATCCGGATGCGGGGGTTGGAGGTGTCGAGCCAGCCGGGGATCTGGTCGTCGGTGACGATGTAGATGCGGCGCACCCACGGCGCGTAGGTCTCCAGCGAGCGCAGCGAGTAGCGCAGCTCGTCGCGGTTGGCGTAGCGGGCGGCGTTGGCCGCCTCGTCGTGGTACGCGCGGCCGGCGAAGCGGGCGCGGCGGCTCAGCCACGCGGGGTCGGAGCCGTCGACCCAGGTGTAGACGGCGTCGATGGGGAAGGCGATGTCGCCGGGCAGCGGGTGGGTGAACTCCTCGCGGGTGCGCACTTGGAGGGGCACGGTGGCGCGCGGGCCCTGAGAGGCGCCCGAGCCCTGGGTACGACGGGAGTCCTGGCTGTCGCGGGTGTCTTGGCTGCCGCGGGAGCCCTGGCTGTCGCGGGGCACGTACGGCGCGGTGAACAGCGCGCCCGGGACCCGCACGGACCGGCCTCCGGCGGGCACCGACTCGGTGACGGCGTTGCGGCGCGGGGCCGTGAGCCGGCCGTCCTCGCGGGTCCAGAACTCGACGTCGCAGCCGTACGGGGTGCCGAGCACCAGCCGCTGCCGCTGGTCGGTGCGGAACCAGCAGATCCGCAGCGCCTCCGCCGAGGCCAACCGGCGCCAGACGCCCGGCTCGTAGCCGGGGCCGACGTGCTTCGGTTCGCGGCTGCCGTACGCGAGCGCGCTCACGTACCCGGGCAGTGTGCGGCACAGCCGGGCGAGGGCCGCGAGCGCACGGCCGCGGTCCTCGGCGGCGACGGCGACCACGGCCGCGCTGCGCTGTCTGCCCCGTACGCAGAAGTACGCGATTCCGGCCTCCTCCAGCGCCGCGGTGACCGCGCCGAGGTTCGCCGTACGGGCCTGAACGGGCGACAGGTCGCGCTCCACCAGGGCTATGCGGGGCTGCCCCGCCACCACGGCGACCGCACGCCCCGGGACGGAGAGCAGGTCCTGGCGGCGGTCGGCCAGGTGGGCGGCGCGCAGCCGGTGGATCCCGCGGGCCGAGGTGAGTTCCCCGATGCGCCGCTTGACGCTGCGCCGCAGCTCGGGCGAGGAGCGTCCGGCGATCGCCCGGCGGACGCCCACGGGGACGGCCTTGCGGTAGACCGACACCAGCGCCGACGCTTCCGGATTGACCGGGGCACCGGCCACGCTGCCGCGCCCGCGCAGTTCTGCCGCCCCCGGACCGGGCTCGGCTATGCCCTGTCCCTTCACCTGAACCGCTCCATTCATGGGTGAGCCGTTAGTACATCGTTGGACTGATGACTGCTGTTCCGAGTTGTGCGCATTGACATGGCAGTTCTCCTTTTCATCCCCCGTGCAACCTCTTTGGCGGAGTGGCTGTCTTATGGACAGACGGAGGCTTTGCGGCATCTGCTGTTCAACACCTCGGTGACCCTGATCACCCCTGATGAGATGAAACAAGATGGTTTAGCCATGATGAGAAACGTGTCCCTATGAGCGACGCCCTGCTGGCCCGCGCCGTCGGAGGCGCGCGGAAGGCCCGGACCACCGCGGTCCGGGTGCGCCGCCGTGTGGAGCGGATGAACACGGCCCTGGCGCTCGGCACCCACGGCAGGCACCGTCCGCTGCTGCGGCCCGTCCACCTCTCCGTGCTCGGCGGCCGCACCCTCAACGCCGCCGTGCCGTTCCCGTCGCCCGTCGCCGGGATCCACGCCGCCCGGCTCGAACTGCGCCGCGGCAGCCGCCGGGAGTCCGTGCCCCTGGAGCAGGAGCCATACGGGGACGGCGGCATGCTGCTGCTGACCGCCACCGCGCCGCTGCGCCACACAGCGACCGCCGCGTCGAGCCTCGGGGCGGGCACAGCGGCGAGCGGCGGACACGAACAGCCGCGCACCGGCGTGGCCCTGAGCCAGGGGGTGTGGCGGATCGCGCTCGTCGTGACCGACGGCGCGGGCCGCGAACTCCGGGCCGGTCTCGCCGCCCCCGCCCGGCACCCGGTCGAGGGCCCCACCCTCCCCCACCCCCCGAGCCCGGCCTCCGGCGCGCTGTTCCGTCCCGTACGGTCGGTCGACGGGCACGCGATGCTCAAGGTGACGGCGCCGCGCCGGCAGGCCGAGCTGACCGCGCTCGACCTGCGCTGGGACCGGGTGACCGTCCGCGGGCGGCTGATCGGCAACCGCGTCCCGCACGCTTCGTACGCGGCGGAGGCCGTACGGCACGGCGCGAGCGCCCAGGGCAAGGCAGTCCCGGCCCCCCTCCTCTGGGAGGGCGACACCTTCACCTTCGACCTGCCGCTCGCCGCCATGGCCGCGGGCGAACGCACCCAGCGCACCTGGGACGTCCAGCTGCGGTCGGGGCGCACCCGGCTCAGGGTGGCCAGGCGCCTGACCGGCATACGCCACCCCAAGAAGGTCTTCCGCACTCCGTACCGCGTCATCGCCCTCGAGGGCGGCGCGCTGCTGCGCGTGCACGCCCACGTCACCGCGGCCGGCGCCCTCGCGGTGACCTGCGCCGCCATCACCGCAACGCCGATCTACGAGGACGCATGAAGATCACGTACCTGCTCACCTGGGGCGACGAGATGGGCGGCACCGAGATGGCCGCCTACACCCAGGCCGCCCACCTCGCGCAGCGCCACGACGTCGAGGTGCTGAGCGTCTTCAGGACCGGACCCGAGCCCTTCTTCGCCTCCGCACGGCAGGTGAAGCGCCGCTACCTGATCGACAGGACCGGGCTCTACGAGCGGCCGGAGCGCGCCAGTGCCCTCGGCGAGGACGCCTGCCGCACCCTCGCCTCGCTCCCCAGCGAGCTGATCAAACCGTCCTGGGAGTCCACCTTCGACCGGCTCTCGGACATCGAACTCACCGCCGCGCTCGGCTCGCTGGACTCCGACGTCCTCGTCACCACCACCCCCGCGCTGATGGCGGCGGCGGCCGAGCTGGCCCCCGCCCGCACTGCCACGGTCCACCAGGAGCACCGGGCCTCCCAGCTGCGCGGCGTGAGCGGCGAGCCGCTGCTGGTCTACGCGCCGCGGATCGACGCGCTGGTGTCGCTGACGGAGCGTACGAACGACTGGTTCGCCGACTCGCTCGGCGCCGCGGCCCCCGAGCTGGTCGCGATACCCAACGCCGTACCCGGCGGCTTCCGGCCCCGCTCCGACCTCGACGGCAGGACCGTCGTCCTCGCCGCCCGGATGACCCCGGAGAAGCGACTCGACCACGCCATCAGCGCGTTCGGGCGGATCGCGGCCGAGCACCCGGGCTGGACTATGCGGATCTTCGGCGACGGGCCGCAGGAGGTGAAGCTGCGCCGGCTCGTCGAGGGACTCGGCCTGCACGACCGGGTCGAACTGCTCGGCCGCTCACGGCAGATGGAGGAGGAGTGGGCCAAGGCGAGCCTGTGCGTGCTGCCCTCGCGCAACGAGGCCTTCCCGCTGGTGCTGCTCGAGGTCTTCGCGGCGGGCGTGCCCGTGGTGGCGTACGACATCGTCACCGGGCCCGCCGAGATCGTCAGGCACGGGGTCGACGGCCTCCTCGTACCGCCCGGCGACATCGACTCCCTGGCCGTGGCCATGGACAAGCTGATGGGCGACGACGAAACCCGGTACGCGTACGGCAGGGCGGCCCGGCAGGGCGTTCACGAGCGCTTCTCCGGCGAGCGGATCACCGCCCGGTGGGAGGAGCTCTTCGAACGGCTCGTCGCCCGCCGCGGTCGTGGTTCCGTGGAGCGCCTGGCGGCCCGCGCCGACCGGACCGCGCTGCGCATCGCCGCGGGCGGCACCCGCAGCTTCAGCGCCGCAGCGCCCGTCTCGCCGCTGGCCGCCTCCGCGGACGAGCAGAAGGCGCGCGAGGTGCTGCTCCAGGCGCAGGACCGCACCGGCCGCCTGATCCGCTCGGCCGGGCGCCTCGCCGAGCTGCGCGACGACATCACCGCGCAGCGCATGGCCGACCTGAATCTCGAGCTCGCCGCGCGGGCGCTGGAGGACGGCGGGGTGCCGTACCTGCTGCTGCGCGACACCCGGACGGGACACCGGGTCGCCGTGCCCGTGGAGAGCCGGTCACGGGCGTGCGAGGCGCTGGCCGCGGCGTTCCAGGGCGCTCCGGTGTACGCGGAGCTGATCGGCCCGCGCGGCGCCGCCCCCGGCGCCATGCTGGCGGAACGGCTGCGCGAGGCGGGAGATGTGGCGGGCCTGCGGGTCTTCAAGCCGGTGACGTCGGAGAGCAGGACCCTGCGGTACGGGCCCGCGTACGGCTGCACGGTCGAGTTCTGGGCGGAGGAGGACGGCGAGGACGCGGCGGATACGGCGGGCGCGGCGACCTTGCCGGAAACCGCAGGAGCGGTGAGCACGACGGGAGGCTCGGGGGCCGCGGATTCGGCGCGCCCTGAGGAGGCCGCGGGCAGCGCGGCGGGTGGCGCCGCAGGCGCGCGCGCCGCTGCGTCACCGCGGTGGCGCGGCGCGCCGCGCGGCACGACCCTGCGCGGGCCGCGGCTGCCCTCCCTGGTCCCCGACGCCACCCGTCGCGTCGGCGACCGCGACTACCCCACCGCCTCGGCCTTCACCGAACTCCTCATGTGGGACGTCGACTTCCCGGTGGACGCCGTCTACACCTGGGTGGACGACAGCGATCCGCGCTGGCGGGAGAAGCAGGCCCGCTGGACGGCGGCGCGGGAGGCACGGGAGGCACGGGAGGGCGGTGGCCAGGAGGCCGACAGCGGCGACGTCCGCTTCCGCAACCGCGACGAGCTGCGCTACTCGCTGAGGTCACTGGCGATGTACGCACCCTGGGTGCGGAACATCTACGTCGTCACGGACGACCAGGTGCCGGACTGGCTGGACACCTCCGTGCCCGGCATCCAGGTCGTCGACCACCGGGAGATCTTCGCCGACCCCTCCCACCTGCCGACCTTCAACTCGCACGCCATCGAGAGCCAACTGCACCGGATCGACGGACTGTCCGAGCACTTCCTGTACCTCAACGACGACGTGTTCCTGGGGCAGCCGCTGCGGCCCGACGCGTTCTTCCAGAGCAACGGCATGGCGCGCTTCTTCCGCTCCCCGACCGCGGTCCCGCCCACCGGCGTCACTCCGGACGACGAGGGCTACATCGCCGCGGGCAAGAACAACCGCGAGCTGCTGAAGCGGGCCTTCGGGCGGATCGCGACGCACGGCTTCCTGCACGCGCCGCACCCGCTGCGGCGCAGCGTCCTGGAGGAGATCGCCGAGCGCTTCCCCGACGAGGTCGCGGCGACCGCGGGGAGCCGCTTCCGCGCGCACACGGACCTGTCGGTCACGTCTTCGCTCCACCACCACTACGGCTACCTGACGGGGCGTTCGGTGCCGTCGTCGATCTCCTGCGCCTTTGTGAACGCGGGCCGCTACGACCACCACACAGTCCTGACCAGGCTGCTGGCCGCCCGCAGCCACGGCGTCTTCTGCATCGGCGACTCAGCAGACGCGGAAGTCCCCGCCCCCGAACAGGACCGCGTACTCCGCGCGTTCCTCTCCGCGTACTTCCCGGTGAAGTCGCCCTACGAGCGATAAGCGAGGGTGTGGGCATTCGTTCCGCTGGGGCTGGGGGCACCTCCCAGCCCCGCGGAACGAATGCCCACAAACGGGCCGCTACTAGTGCGTGCGCAGCAGCTGCCGCATCGTACGCATCGCGACCGACAGATTCGCCAGGTCGAAGGACTCCGAACTCTGGATGTCCTCCAGAGTCGTGCGGGCCCTGCCCAGGATCGCCGCGTTCTTCTGCTCCCAGGCCTTGAAGCGCTCCTCCGGCGACGCACCGCCGTTCGCCGACGCCAGGATGTCGGAGGTGAGCGCCGCATGCGCCGCGAACAGGTCCTCGCGGATCGCGGCGCGCGCCATCGACTGCCACCGGTCGGCCCGCGGCAGCTCGATGATCCGGTCCATCAGCTGGCTGATCCGCAGCCGGTCGGCCAGGTCGTAGTAGACCTCGGCGACCTCCAGCGGCGTCCTGCCCGTGCGGTCAGCAATCGCGACGATGTCGAGCGTCGGGAAGGCGGAGGAGAAGCCCGCGACGCGCTCCCCCAGCTCGGTCGGCACCCCGGCCTCGGTCAGCTCGTCGTAGATGTTCTGGTACCAGTCCAGGTCGGAGCCCTTGAGCAGCTTGGGCAGCTGGGCCCAGACCTCCGTGACCCGGTCGCCGAAGAACTCCACGTTCTCGGCGAGCCGCAGCGGCTGCGGCCGGTTGCCGAGCAGCCATCGCGTAGCCCGCTCGACCAGCCGACGCGAGTGCAGCCGGATCCGGGTCTGCACCGCCGCCGGAACCTTGTTGTCCAGCGCCTCGACCTCGTCCCAGACGTAGCCCAGCTTGAAGATCGCGCGGGCCGCGGTCTGGGCGCGCACGACCTCTTCCGTGGACGCCCCGGTCTCCTCGCGCATCCGGTGCAGGAAGGTCGTACCGGCGCTGTTGACCGTGTCGTTGACGAGCACCGTCGTCACGATCTCCCGGCGCAGCGCGTGGTTGTCGATGTGCTCCCGGAACCGCTCGCCCAGCGCCTTCGGGAAGTACGCGTGCAGCAGCCACTGGAGGTACGGGTCGTCCGGCAGCTCTGTGGCGATCAGCTCCTCGGCGACTGTGATCTTCAGGTAGGCGAGGAGGACGGCCAGCTCCGGCTGGGTCAGGCCGCGGCCCGCCCCCAGCCGCTCCCGGATCTGCCGGTCGGTCGGCAGGAACTCCAGCGCGCGGTCGAGGCGGCCGTCGCGCTCCAGCCGGCGGATGAAGCGCTGGTGGGCGTGGAGGAGGCTGGGGGCCTGGGCGGCGGCGTTGGCGAGGGCCACGTTCTGCGCGTAGTTGTTGCGCAGCACCAGCGCGCCGACCTCGCCGGTCATCTCCGCGAGCAGCTTGTTCCGCTGCTTCACGGTCATGTCGCCGTCCTCGACGACCTTGTTGAGCAGGATCTTGATGTTCACCTCGTGGTCGGAGGTGTCCACACCGGCGCTGTTGTCGATCGCATCGGTGTTGATCTTGCCGCCGTGAGCGGCGAACTCGATCCGGCCGAGCTGGGTCAGGCCCAGGTTGCCGCCCTCGCCGACGACCTTGACCCGCAGGTCCTGGCCGTCCACCCGGATCGCGTCGTTGGCCTTGTCGCCGACGTCCGCGTGCGTCTCTGTGGACGCCTTCACGTACGTACCGATGCCGCCGTTCCACAGCAGGTCGACCGGGGCCTTGAGGATGGCCTTCATCAGGTCGGCCGGGGTCACCTTGGTGACGCGCGACTCGAGCCCGAGGGCGGCGCGCATATGGGCGTTGACCGGGATGGCCTTGGCCGAGCGCGGGAAGACGCCGCCGCCCTGGGAGAGGAGCGAGGTGTCGTAGTCGGCCCAGGAGCTGCGGGGCAGCTCGAACACGCGGCGCCGCTCGGCGTACGAGACGGCGGCGTCCGGGTTCGGGTCGATGAAGATGTGCCGGTGGTCGAAGGCCGCGATCAGGCGGATGTGCTCGGAGAGCAGCATGCCGTTGCCGAACACGTCACCGGACATGTCGCCGACGCCGACGGCGGTGAAGTCCTGGGTCTGGGTGTCGTGGCCGAGCTCGCGGAAGTGCCGCTTGACCGACTCCCAGGCGCCGCGGGCCGTGATGCCCATGCCCTTGTGGTCGTAGCCGGCCGAGCCACCGGAGGCGAAGGCGTCGCCGAGCCAGAAGCCGTACGCCGTGGCGACCTCGTTGGCGATGTCGGAGAAGGTCGCGGTGCCCTTGTCCGCGGCGACGACGAGGTAGGTGTCCTCCCCGTCGTGGCGGACGACGTCCTTGGGGGGCACGACCGCGCCGCCGACCAGGTTGTCGGTGATGTCGAGCAGACCGGAGATGAAGGTCTTGTAGCAGGCGATGCCCTCGGCCAGCCACGCGTCGCGGTCCACGGACGGGTCCGGCAGCCGCTTGCCGACGAAGCCGCCCTTCGCGCCGACCGGCACGATCACGGTGTTCTTCACCATCTGCGCCTTGACCAGGCCGAGGATCTCCGTACGGAAGTCCTCGCGGCGGTCGGACCAGCGCAGGCCGCCGCGCGCGACCTTGCCGAAGCGCAGGTGGACGCCCTCGACGCGTGGCGAGTAGACCCAGATCTCGTACGCCGGGCGGGGCGCGGGCAGGTCGGGGATGGCCTGCGGGTCCAGCTTGAGCGAAAGGTAGCCGTGCGGCGCGCCGTCCTGGGAGTGCTGGAAGTAGTTGGTCCGCAGGGTGGCCTTGATGACGGTCAGGAAGGAGCGCAGGATGCGGTCCTCGTCCAGGCTGGCCACCTGGTCCAGGGCCGCGTCCAGCTCCTCCAGCAGGGCGTCGGTCAGCTCGACGCCGGCTCCCTGGCGCGCCGGGGACATCCGGGCCTCGAAGAGGTTCACCAGCAGCCGGGTGGTGTGGACGTTGTCGCGGAGGGTGTCCTCCATGTAGTCCTGGCTGAAGGTGGAGCCCGCCTGGCGCAGGTACTTCGCGTAGGCGCGCAGCACCGACGCCTGTCCCCAGGTCAGCCCGGCGCGCAGCACGAGCATGTTGAAGTTGTCGCTCTCGGCCTGGCCCGTCCAGACCGCGGCGAAGGCGTCCTGGAAGCGCTCGCGGGCGTCGTCGGCGAGGTAGTCGCCGCCGTTCTGCGTCGGGGCGGGCATCCGCAGCCCGAAGTCGTAGATCCAGGCGCTGGAGCGGTCGGCGCAGCGCAGCTCGTACGGCCGCTCGTCGATGACCTCGACGCCGAGCCGGTTGAGGACCGGCAGGACGGCGGAGAGGGACACCTGGGCGCCGGACTTGTAGATCTTGAAGCGGCGCTCGCCGGGGGCCGCGCCCACGGGCTCGTACAGGCTGAGCTCGAAGTCCCGCTCACCGCCCTCGGGCGTGAGCCGCTCCAGGTGCTGGAGGTCGGAGACCGCGGCGCGCGGCGAGTAGTCCGCCTTGTAGCCCTCCTCGAAGGCGTTGGCGTAGCGCCGCATGAGCTCGGCGGCGCGCTCCTCGCCGACCTCGGCGTTCAGCGCCTCGGAGAAGCCGTCCTCCCAGGAGCGGGCTGCCTCGGCGAGCCGGTTCTCGATGCGCTCGGCGTCGGCCTCGGTCAGGTCGGGCAGCTCGGTGCCGGGCTCGACACGGACGACGAAGTGCAGCCGGGTGAGCACCGACTCGGTGCTCATGAGCGTGAAGTCGACGCTGGTGCCGCCCAGCTCCTCCTTGAGGATGTTGGTGAGGCGCTGCCGGACGGTGGTGTTGAAGCGGTCGCGCGGCAGGTAGACGAGCGCCGAGTAGTAGCGGCCGTACTCCTCCTGGCGCAGGTACAGCCGCAGCCTGCGGCGCTCCTGCAGGTAGAGGACGCTGGTGACGATCTCGCGCAGCTTGTCGACCGGGGTCTGGAACAGCTCGTCGCGCGGGTAGGTCTCGAGGATCTGCAGCAGGTCGCGGCCGTCGTGGCTGTCCGGCGTGAAGCCGGCGGTGACCAGCACCTGCTCGACCTTGCGGCGGATGACCGGGACGCGGCGTACGGACTCGGTGTACGCGGCCGAGGAGAACAGGCCGAGGAAGCGGCGCTCGCCGACCACGTTGCCCTGCTCGTCGAACTTCTTGACACCGATGTAGTCGAGATAGGAGGGGCGGTGCACGGTGGCGCGGCTGTTGGCCTTGGTCAGCACCAGCAGCTTGTGCTCACGCGCCTTGGCGCGGGCGTCGGCGGGGAGCCGGTTGAAGGACGGCGAGACGGGGTGGCCGTCGGCCTCCTTGTGCGAGGGGTCGGAGCGCAGTATGCCGAGGCCGGTGCCGGGGACGGCGGAGAGCACGTCCTCCTCGCCGTTGGCGGGCTCGGTGGTCAGCCGGTACTCGCGGTAGCCGAGGAAGGTGAAGTGGTCGTTCGCCAGCCAGCGCAGCAGCTCGCGGGCCTCCTCGATCTCCTCCCGCGGCAGGTCGTCCGGGACCGGCTCGGACTGCAGCCCGTCGGCCAGCCGCATCGCGGCGTCGCGCATCTTCTCCCAGTCCTCGACGGCCTCCCGGGCGTCGGACAGGACACGGAGCAGGTCGGCGGTGATCTGCTTGAGGTCGGAGCGGTCGGTCTCGCGGTCGATCTCGACGTGGATCCAGGACTCGGTGACCGCGTCGTGCGGCAGCTCGCCGTCGCGGGGCGAGGCGTCGGGCAGGATCTCGATCAGCTTGCCGGTGAGATCGCGGCGGACGACGATCTGCGGGTGGATCACGACGTGGATGCCGCGGCCCTGGCGGGTCAGCTCGTTGGTGACCGAGTCCACCAGGAACGGCATGTCGTCCGTGACCACCTCGACGACCGAGTGGCTGCAGGTCCAGCCGTTCTCCTCGACGGTCGGGGTGTGGACGCGCACGTTCGCGGTGCCCTGCGGGCGGGATTCGGCGAGGCGGAAGTGGGAGAGTACGGCCCCCAGGATGTCGACCGGGTCGCGGTCGGCGAGGTCCTCGGGAGCGGTGTGCAGGTAGTAGCGCTGGAGGAACGCGGAGAGGGCCTCCGGAGCAAGGCCCTGCACCGGGTGTTGGCCCCCGGCAGGGCTGTTCTCAGCTACCCGGGCCGCCCGTACGAGCAAATCGGCCTTGGCTTCGTCCAGCTTGGTCTGCATGGTCCTCTGGCTCCTGTCGCGCGCCGTTGCGTGACGTCGGTGATGTCGGCATCACGCCGCGACACGGGATCTCCGGTCGTAGTCGACGGTATGCCTCGATGAGAGATGGCCGGGGCTGAATCGGCCATGTTCGCCGTCAGCTCCCCGGGCAGGAGATCAGCGGCGGCCGGGGCACAGTGGCTCACCGGGCGCTGGGCCGGGGCTACGCTGCCCCCGCCGCATGGGCCCCTCCTCCCCCGTACCAGGGGAGACGGGAATATCGCGCTGATCACGGGTTAAGGCTATCGCCCCGGCGGGGGGAGACGTCATGAGCCGTTTGTGTACAAAACCAGGGGCGGAAGTTTGACGTTCTGGACAGCGGCGCGAACGGCTCTTGGCAAAAAGCGACACGCGGTGTTTGTTGGGCGTGAGGGGTACGAATCGGATCCTGATCGGACACTGCGAGGTGGGAGCGATGGCGCCGAAGATCTTGATGGTGACCGGGGACGCCGCGGAGTCGCTGGAGGTGCTCTACCCGTACCAGCGGCTGCGCGAGGAGGGCTACGAGGTGCACATCGCGGCTCCGAGCAGGAAGAAGCTCCAGTTCGTGGTGCACGACTTCGAGGACGGCTTCGACACGTACACCGAGAAGCCCGGCTACACCTGGCCCGCCGACCTGGCCTTCGCCGACGTCGACCCTGGGCAGTACGTGGCGCTGGTGATCCCCGGCGGGCGGGCGCCGGAGTACCTGCGCAACGACCCGGAGCTGCGGAAGGTCCTCAAGGCCTTCTTCGACTCGGACAAGCCGGTCGCGCAGATCTGCCACGGGCCGCTGCTGACGGCGGCGATCGACGGGCTGAGCGGGCGGCGCGTGACCGCGTACCCGGCGCTGGAGCTGGACATGCAGGCGGCGGGCGCCTCCTTCCGGGACGCGGAGGCGGTGGTCGACGGCACGCTGGTCTCGTCCCGGGCCTGGCCCGACCACCCGGCGTGGATGCGGGAGTTCCTCACGGTCCTGCGGGACAAGGCGCCGGTGGCGTGAGCCGCGGGGATGGCCGGCCGCGCTGCCCACGGCCGGACCGCCCCATGACCTCTCGGAGCCTTGGGCGGAACCCCCCGTTTCATCCAGGAGCCCGGTTCGTCCAGCCGTACAGGTCCTCGGCTAGCCGTACAGGTCCTCGGCCGCCTCCACCGCCTCGGCGAGGCTGTCGACGACCGGGACCCCGGCCGTCTCGAGGCTGGCGCGGCTGTGCGAGCCGCCCGTGTAGAGCACGGCGCGAGCCCCCACGTGCGCTGCCGCAAGCGCGTCGTCCACCGCATCGCCGATGACGACGACACGGTCCCGCACGACGCTCCCGTCGAGCGCGGTGAGATGGCGCGCCATGTGCTCGGCCTTCCCCGTGTCCGAGCGCCCGATCCGGCCGTCCACGCGGACGAAGTGCTGCTCGATGCCGTGGGTGCGCACGATCGGCATCAGCTGATCGTGCGGGGCCAGCGAGCACAGCGACTGCGTCAGCCCGGCGGCCTGCCGGTCGGAGAGCAGCTGCCTGGCGCCATCGGTGAGAGCCGCGGTCTCCGCCCGGGACCAGTAGTGGCGGTGGAAGGTCGCGTCCATGACCTCCCACTCCTCATCGGTGGGCAGCCGCCCCAGCAGTCGCTCGTAGAAGCGGGGCACGGGTACGCAGTACAGGTCCCGGTAGCGGGCGAGGGTGATCGGCGGCAGGCCTATCTCGCGGAACGAGGCGTTCGTCGCCTCGATCACCGCATCGATGTCATGGAACAGCGTCCCGTTCCAGTCCCAGACGATGTGCGTCCCGCGTGACCCGTTCATCCCCATGAGAAGACGGTAACCGAGAGATCTGACAGACCGGCTCGTCAGCCGCTGTCGGGCCTGCTCAGCCGTTGTCGGGCCTGGTCAGCCGTTCCCACCCACGATGTTCGGAACCTCCTGCGTGGCGTACCACAGCAGCTCGTGGTCCTCCGCACCATCCACCGTGAACTGGGCGTCGTCGTCGCCGAGGTCCGCGGCGCCGAGCGCGGCCGCGGCCGCCGCCACATCCGCCTCGGCGTCATCGGCGTCGACGTGCACGGCGGCGACCTTGGCGAAGGGCACGGGCCGGGCGATCCGCACCGCGCCCAGCGACGAGGTGTCGAGGCCGCGGTCCGGGTCGGCGGCCGCGGCGCCCTCGGGGACGTCCACGGCGATGACGACCCTGCGGCGGGCTGCCTGCGGGTCGGCGGCGAGCAGCCGCAGCGAGCCCTGTGCGGCGCGGCTGAGCGCCGCGTACTCCAGCTCCTCGATGTCGTCGGAGACGTACCACTCGCGCAGTGCGGGGGTGACGGCGAAGGCGTCCAGCGGGCCGGACCCGGACCCCGTACCGGGCCCCAATTCGCCTGCCTTGTACGCCGCTGCGAGACCGGGGAGGGTCGTGGGGACGTAGACGCGCATGGCTGCAGCATACGGGCGCGGGTCCCCCTTCGGGGTGCGGGCGCCCTTGCTCAACTGCCCCCGCGGGTGCTGGGCCGTGATCCCGGTCGTCGGCCACGTCCGGCCGCACGCGGGGCCCTGACCTGCGCTCCGGCGACGTGATCACCCGGATAGGTGATCTCCGGCGGCACTCCACAGCCTGGTACGACGTCGTTGCGGCGCGGCGACCCTGCCCCGTAGAAGTCTCCGCAGCGAAGTTACCGCCTGGTACCAGAGACCGGCCGACAACCGAGATCACGGGGACAGACCATGGACCACAGCAGGAGCCGGCCCTCCGGCCGCACGACCGACCGGCGAGCAAGCGACCGGCGAGCAGGCGACCGGCGCGCCGCCGACCGGCGGGCCACCGACGAGCGCGCGGTCGGCCGCCACGGGCCGGGCCGCGGCCCGGCCGCCACGGCGGGTGCCGCACCTCCGCGGCGGCGCGATGCGCGCAGGCCCGGCGGCCCGCGCCCCAGCGGCGCAGGAGCCGCGGCAGCCGCGGGACCCGTAGGAGCCGCCGCCGCGGCAGCCCTGCGCCGACGCGAGCTGGAGCGCCATCCCCGCTACTGGTTCGCCAACCGGCTCCTGCTGATCCTCAGCGGCCAGAAGCCCGTCCACTGGATGCTCGGGCACACCCTCGGCGCCGCGTACGACCAGCTGGTCCAACTCGCCCCGCTCGCCCCGCTGCGTCCCGGGGCCACGGCGGGCGGCGGCCGTACGGCCCCGGTCGTGGCCCGCTGCGGCGAGTACCGGCCCGCGCCGGGCGTCATCGAGGCCTTCGCCCGGATCCTGTCCGGCGACCGCCTGACCGCCCTGGCCTTCCGGCTGGAGCGCTGCCGCGACGACCGCTGGCGCTGCTCAGCGGTCGAGCTGGGCGGCCTCACCCAGCGGCTGACCGGCGTCACCTAGCAGCGACCCGGGCACCGGCTCGAGCCCTCGAGGAACAGCACGGGCCGGGCCCCCGGCGGGGACCCGGCCCGTAAGGACCTTCCGTGAAGGCCTCCCGAAAAGGCCTCCAGTAAAGACCTTCTGCGTTACTTCTTGCGGCGGCGGCCGCCGGCCTTCTGAGCCTTACGGCGCTCGGCGCGCGTCATCCCGTCCGCCTCGGAGCGCGCGGGCCCGCCGTCCGTGGAGAAGTCGCCCTCCACGATGCCGCCCTCGCCGTCCACCTTGGGCGCGGAGAAGTGCAGCCGGTCGGGGCGCTGCGGGGCTTCCAGGCCCTTGGCCCGGATCTCCGTACGGCCCACGGCGGCGGCCGGGACGGCCTCCTGCGGGGCCTTCTCCAGGGTGGCCTTCTCGGCGGGCTCGGTGACCGGAACCTCCTCGACCTGCTGCTCCACCTGGACCTCCAGGTTGAACAGGTAGCCGACGGACTCCTCCTTGATGCCCTCCATCATGGCCGTGAACATGTCGAAGCCCTCGCGCTGGTACTCGACCAGCGGGTCCTTCTGGGCCATCGCGCGCAGGCCGATGCCCTCCTGGAGGTAGTCCATCTCGTAGAGGTGCTCGCGCCACTTGCGGTCCAGGACCGACAGCACCACGCGCCGCTCCAGCTCGCGCATGATCTCCGAGCCGAGCTGCTTCTCGCGCTCGTCGTACTGCTCGTGGATGTCGTCCTTGATCGACTCGGCGATGAACTCGGCGGTGATCCCGGCCCGGTCGCCGGCCGCCTCCTCCAGCTCCTCGATGGTGACCTTGCACGGGTAGAGCTGCTTGAAGGCACTCCACAGCCGGTCGAGGTCCCACTCCTCGGCGAAGCCCTCGACGGTCTCGGCCTGGATGTACGCATCGATGGTGTCGTCCATGAAGTGGCGGACCTGCTCGTGCAGGTCCTCGCCCTCGAGGACGCGGCGGCGCTCGCCGTAGATGACCTCGCGCTGCCGGTTGAGGACCTCGTCGTACTTCAGGACGTTCTTGCGGGTCTCGAAGTTCTGCTGCTCGACCTGGGACTGGGCGGAGGCGATGGCGCGGGTGACCATCTTGTTCTCGATCGGCACATCGTCCGGAACGTTGGCCATCGCCATCACGCGCTCGACCATCTGGGCCTTGAACAGGCGCATCAGGTCGTCGCCGAGCGAGAGGTAGAAGCGGGACTCGCCGGGGTCGCCCTGGCGGCCGCCACGGCCGCGCAGCTGGTTGTCGATCCGGCGCGACTCGTGCCGCTCGGTGCCCAGCACGTACAGCCCGCCGAGCTCCTTGACCTCCTCGAACTCGGCCTTGACCGCGAGCTCTGCCTTCTCGAGGGCTCCAGGCAGCGACGCGGCCCACTCCTCGGCGTGCTCCACCGGATCGAGGCCGCGCCGCCGCAGCTCGGCCTCGGCCAGGTCGTCGGGGTTGCCGCCGAGCTTGATGTCCGTACCGCGGCCGGCCATGTTCGTTGCGACCGTGACGGAGCCCTTACGGCCCGCCTGGGCGACGATCTGCGCCTCACGGTCGTGCTGCTTGGCGTTGAGGACCTCGTGCCTGATGCCGCGCTTGGTGAGCTGCTGCGAGAGGTATTCGGACTTCTCGACGGAGGTGGTGCCGACGAGAACCGGCTGGCCCTTCCTGTTCTTCTCGGCGATGTCCTCGACGACCGCGTCGAACTTCGCCGGTTCGGTGCGGTAGATCAGGTCGGACTGGTCGAGGCGGGCCACCGGGCGGTGGGTCGGGATCGGGACGACGCCCAGCTTGTAGATCTGGTGGAACTCGGCGGCCTCGGTCATGGCCGTACCGGTCATGCCGCAGAGCTTGTCGTAGAGGCGGAAGAAGTTCTGCAGGGTGATCGTGGCGAGCGTCTGGTTCTCGTCCTTGATCTCCACGCCCTCCTTCGCCTCGATGGCCTGGTGCATGCCCTCGTTGTAGCGGCGGCCGGCGAGGATACGGCCGGTGTGCTCGTCGACGATCATGACTTCGCCGTCCATGACGACGTAGTCCTTGTCGCGCTTGAAGAGCTCCTTGGCCTTGATGGCGTTGTTGAGGTAGCCGACGAGCGGGGTGTTCACCGACTCGTAGAGGTTGTCGATGCCCAGCCAGTCCTCGACCTTGGTGACGCCGGACTCATGGATCGCTACGGTCCGCTTCTTCTCGTCGACCTCGTAGTCGCCGGTCTCGTCCTGGCCCTTCTGCGGGTTGGCCGGCTCGCCCTTGGTCAGGCGGGTGACCAGCTTGGCGAAGTCGCCGTACCACTTCGTGGCCTGGTCGGCAGGGCCGGAGATGATCAGCGGCGTACGGGCCTCGTCGATGAGGATCGAGTCGACCTCGTCGACGATCGCGAAGTTGTGACCGCGCTGCACCAGCTCGTCCTTCGACCACGCCATGTTGTCGCGGAGGTAGTCGAAGCCGAACTCGTTGTTCGTGCCGTACGTGATGTCGCAGGCGTACTGCTCGCGGCGCTGGGCCGGGGTCATGTTGGCGAGGATGCAGCCGACCGAGAGGCCGAGGAACTTGTGCACCCGGCCCATCCACTCGGAGTCGCGCTCGGCGAGGTAGTCGTTCACCGTGATCAGGTGGACGCCCTTGCCGGACAGCGCATTGAGGTAGGCGGGCAGCGTGCCGACGAGGGTCTTGCCCTCACCAGTGCGCATCTCGGCGACGTATCCGAGGTGGAGCGCCGCGCCGCCCATCAGCTGGACGTCGTAGTGGCGCTGGCCGAGCACGCGCTTGGCGGCCTCTCGGACGGTGGCGAAGGCCTCGGGGAGCAGGTCGTCCAGGCTCTCACCGTCGGCGTACCGCTCCTTGTACTCGTCGGTGAGCGCCCGCAGCTCGGCGTCGGAGAGGTTGACGAAGTCCTCTTCGATGGAGTTGACCTGGCCCGCGATGCGGTGCAGCTTGCGCAGGATCTTGCCTTCGCCTGCACGCATGAGCTTGTTGAAGACGGACACGTAGGTTGGTCTCCTTGCCGGTCGGGCCTGGCACGGTCAGAGTGCGCGGGCACGGCGGGACCAGCCCCCGCCGCAACGGCCATCGTAAGTCAGGACCCGGGCGCACCGGGAGGTCCGTCAGTACGTAGGGCCGTGTCACCCTCCGGAACAACGGACGAGCCGCACGGATCGTGCCCGGCGGACGCTGACCGGGCGCGTTCTGGGCAGGGGCTTCGCCGGGAGGCCGCCGGCGCCCGGGCCGGGTTGTCAGTGCCCGGGTCTAGGGTGCGGCTCATGACCACGATGCCACTCTCAGTGACGGAACTGTCCGCGGACGAGGCCCGGCGGACAGCCCTCCGTGCCCAGGGGCTGCTGGGCACACCGGACCGGCGCGCGGGGGCGCGGGGCGTGCTGCGGCACCTGGGCGCGGTGCAGCTGGACACGATCTCGGTGCTGGCGCGGTCACACGAGCTGGTGCCGTACGCGCGGCTCGGCGCGGTGGGCCGCCCGGCAGTCGAGTCGGCGTACTGGACCGGGACGCACGCTTTCGAGTACTGGTCACACGCGGCATGCATCCTGCCGATCGAGGAATGGCCGCATTTCGCCTTCCGCCGCAGGGCCTACCGGGCCCGCCCGCACTGGAACCACGACCTGCCGGACGGCGCGTACCGCACGGTGCTCAAGCAGCTGCGGGACGAGGGCCCGCTGACCGCCACGGAGCTGGGCGGCGCCAAGAACGGCGGCCCGTGGTGGGACTGGTCGGAGGCGAAGGTCGCGGTCGAGCGGGCCCTGATGTACGGGGAAGTGGTGTGCACCGAGCGGCGCGGCTGGAAGCGGGTGTACGACCTCGCCGAGCGCGCCGTGCCCGATGCGCTGCTGCACGACGATCTGGACGACACCGAGTGCGTCCGGCGGCTCGTGCGCCTGGCCGGGCAGTCGCTGGGGGTCGGCACGCGGGCGGACATAGCGGACTACCACCGGCTCAAGGGCGAGCAGGTCGACGCGGTGATCGCGGACTCGGGTCTGGTGCCGGTCGAGGTCGCGGGCTGGGGGAAGCCCGCCTGGGCCGACCCGGAGGCGCTGGCCTCGGAGCCGCGCGGGCGGCACCGTACGACGCTGCTGTCCCCGTTCGACTCACTGATCTGGGACCGGCCGCGTACGGAGCGGATCTTCGGCTTCACGCACCGGCTCGAGGCGTACGTGCCGAAGCCGAAGCGGATACACGGCTACTTCGCGATGCCGCTGCTGGCGGGCGGCAGGTTGATGGGCCGGGTCGACCCGGGGAGGGAGGGGAAGACGCTGGTGGCGCGGCAGGTGTCGCTGGAGGGGCGCAAGGCGGTGCGGCCCATGGCGCAGGCACTGCTCGAGGCGGCCGGGTGGGTGGGCTGCGATGCGGTGCGCGTGGAGCGGGTCATGCAGCCGGAGCTCACGGCGCAGCTGGTGGCGGCGCTGTCCGACTGAAGCCGGGCCGACTGGAGCGGTGACCGGCTGAAGCTCTGGCCGATGGGAACCCGGGCCCACTGGTGCCTGGTCGGCTGGAGCCGGGCGCCCCGGGCCCCTGGTCCGGCTACCTGATCTCGAGGATCTTCTCGCGCATCGCGTAGACCACGGCCTCCATCCGGGAGTGCAGCTGCAGCTTCTCCAGGATGTTGCGGACGTGGTTCTTGACCGTGTTCTCGCTGATGAACAACTCCTTGGCGATGTCCCGGTTGTTCATGCCCGTGGCGACGAGTTTGAGGACCTCGAGCTCGCGGTCGGTGAGCCGGGGCGCGGGCACCAGGCGCCGTTCGTCGGTGCGCTGGATCATCGACTTGAACTCGGTGAGGAGCTTGGACGCCATCGAGGGGCTGATCTGGGACTGCCCGTCGGCAACCGCGCGGATGGCGGTGGCCACCTCGTCGGTGGAGATCTCCTTGAGGAGGTAGCCGGTGGCCCCGGCCTTGATCGCGTCGTAGAGGTCGGCCTCCTCATCACTGATCGTCAGCATGATGATCTTCGCGCTCGGGGCCACCTCCTTGATGGAGGTGCAGGCCTCGATCCCGCCGCGCTTGGGCATCCGGACATCCATCAGCACGATGTCGGGCAGCAGGTCGGCGGCCTTGTCCACCGCCTCCGCGCCGTCCCCGGCCTCGCCGATGACCTGGATGTCCTCCTCCTGAGCGAGGACTATCTCGAGCCCGCGGCGAAAGAGCGCATGGTCGTCCACCACGAGGACCCGGATCGGCTCCTTCCGTGGCTGGGCCGTGTCCGTACCGGGCGCGTCAACGCCCTCGTCGTCCCCGTCGGCTCCGGGCCCGAAGCTGTCCGCCATCGTTCCTCCCCCTGAAGGCCATGGCCCAAGGTTTTCGTGCCGGGCCAACCGGTCTCCACAGAGCGCGGGTTGGCTGCCCGCCATGATTTCATGCCCGGGCGGCGGCGCGTTGCGCTCGTGCTCGCACAATGGTGCCCCCGGGAGCGCGAACGCGCTCCCGGGGGCGTTGAATTCGGCCGCTGTTCAGCGATTTTCCGTCGACTTTCCGCCGACTCCCGGCCAACGTTCGGTGAGCCTCGTGGGCCTCGTTGGCCTCGCGGGCGTTCCGTCAGCCGCCGAGGGCCCCGCCCGCGCCGTGCGGCGCCTCCTCCACCATCGGGTCGGATTCCAGGTGGATCACGCCGTAGTCGTAGGCGTGACGGCGGTAGACAACGCTCGGATGCTTGGTCTCGGAGTCGATGAACAGGTAAAAGTCGTGTCCGACCAGCTCCATCTCGTAGAGAGCCTGGTCGAGGGTCATCGGGGCGGCGGCGTGGGTCTTCTCCCGAACCACCAGCGGGCCTTCGCCCTGGACCTCGAGCGAGCCCATCCTCTTGGTGGGCACGCCCTCCTCGGCACGCTCGGCGACGGATTCGCCGTTGAGGCGTGCGGCGAGCGGAGCGGTGGCAGCTGCGACGCTTGTCGGCGTCCGGCTACCGCCCCGGTGCACCCGGCGCTTGTCGGCCTGCTTGCGCAACTGTGCTTCGAGCCTTGCTGTGGCCGCGTCGAGTGCGGCGTATGGGTCTGCGGCCGCGGCTTCCGCCCTGATCACAGGTCCGCGAGAGCGGAGCGTGATCTCCACTCGGTCGCAGCGGTCGGCCTGACGGGGATTGTGTTCCTTGGACACCTCGACGTCGAGGCGGATCACCTTCGCGTCGAGCTTCTGGATCTTCTCCAGCTTCAGCTTCTCGGCCACGTGCTTGCGAAAGCGCTCGGGCACCTCGGTCTTGCGGCCCTTGACGACGATGTCCACGCAGAACTCCGTTCCGGATCGCTCCGCTGCGGCGCGGAGCGCATCCCACTTGCCTGGGCCGACGGGTCGCCTCCGCTACGGGTGAGGGCCCGCCGACACTGCGTCTGCTGCACCGCCACGCGCACCCGGGAGTCGTACCGGAGCCGCGGCGCTGCGGCTTTCACCTCCTCCTCCCCAGTCGACAAGATCGCCACCCCATCGACTTCAGAGACACCAAAAGTCCCGAAGCGCGCTTCTCCGACATTCATGGCATAGAGTTCGCCACTTCCTCACAACCGAACATAGCTCGACCGGACAGGTGTCGGCACCCCCTACCGGCACGTACCTCGGATCAGAAGGCCGTCGCGGCGACCACCGCCGCAGCGGCAACCCGGCCGCCCGCCGCACCCACTGCCCTGGCCCCTTCCACCAGGGAGGCCCCGGTCGTCATGAGATCGTCCACCAGCACGACAGGAGCGGTCCGCAGCAGCCCGGCGCCACCCCTCGGGACCGCCAGGGCGCCCCTGAGGTTCCCGAGCCGCTGCCGGGCGGTCAGCCCCGACTGGTCGGCCACCGCCCGCCGCTGCCGCAGCACCGCAAGGACCCGCACCGGCCGGCCCTCATGCCGCAGCCCGGCAGCGGCCGCGCAGGCGATCCGCCGCGTTGGATCGTGCCCCCGCGCCGCCACGGCCCGCCGGGACGACGGAACCGGGACCAGCAGCAGCGGCCCGCCCCGCCCGCCGCAAGCCGCCCGTATCGCCCCGGCCAGGGCCTCGCCAAGCGGGCGGGCCAGCCCCAGGGCGCCCCGCTCCTTGTGGGCGAGCAGCACGGCCCGCACCTCGTCCCCGTACGGCGCGGCCGCGTGCACCGGCGGGAGTCCGGACGGCGCCGGGCTCGGCCGGACCCGGCGCGCCGCCTTCCCCGCCAGCGCCGCACGGCACCGGTCGCACAGCACGGTGTGCGGATGCCCGCAACCCGCGCAGCCGACCGGCAGCACCAATCCCGCGATCTCCTGCCACGACTTCTGCATCCTCTGCATCCCCCGCATGACGGCCACTGTGCCGTGCGGCGGTGCACCTCGCCAGGCCTGTGGATAACTGCCCGGCCGTGGTGACCGTGGTCGCCGTGGTGGGGGGCCGGGCAGCGGACCGGCGTCGTCAGCCCGGGTAGACGGCGGCCGGGCAGCGGACCGGCGGTCGTCAGCCCGGGTAGACGGGCGCCTTGCCCTTCTCCGTCACCAGCTTCCAGTTCGCGTCGACCGGAAGCCGCACGATCCCGTCGTCGGAGTGGGCGATCAGCGGTTTACTCTCGTCCTCCGAGGCCGCCACCGCCTCCACCCCGCTGATGCCCGGAAGCGTCGGCGTGTTCGACGACGAGCCGTCCGTCTCCACGTACTGCAGCTGCTGCACCCCGCCGGGCTCCCGGCCCACGACCACCAGTCGGCTGGTGCCCGCCCAGGACGCCGACTCCACGTGCTCGAGCTGCGGCGCCACCGAGAGCAGATCGCTCACCGAGAGCGGCGGCTCCCCCGCCCCCGCGTCCGTACGCTCCACGCGCCCCAGCTCGAGCGACGTGCGGCCGTCCCGCGTGATCAGCAGCGCGATCCGCACGCCGTCGGAGGAGACGCGCAGGCCCTCGATCCGCCCGCCGCCGAGCGACGGCACCTCGACCTCCTGCGCCTCGTCCGTGCCCGCGGCCAGCCGCAGCAGCCGTGGCCGCTCGGGGTCCCTGTCGGCGATCCACAGGTTGCCGTTCCCGTCCCAGCTTGGGGCGGAGAGCGCGTCCTTCTCGCTCTTCGCACGCGAGCGCAGCTTCACGCCACCCCGCTCCGCGCCGGAGCTCATCGGCGCCACGTACAACGACCGGCCGTCCAGCGAGACCCCGGCCGCCAGACGCTCGCTTCGGTCGACGCCGACCGACCCCAGCTGCACCGTGCCGTCCCCGAACGGTCCCTCCACCCGGCTCGGCTCGTCGCTGGCGTCGGACAGGCTGGCCAGCCGGTGCTCCCCGTCGACGAAGTACTGGCGCTCGGCGTGCTTCCTCAGGCCGGCCGGCGCGTAGGCCGCCGCCTCTCCAGGGTTCAGCACACACAGCTCGGAGCCGTCCTTTCCCGCCAGCTCCACCCTGCTGATCTTGGCCGAAGCCTGGTCCTGCACCGTGTACAGCAGCTGGGCTGCCATCCGGGTGCACTGCGACTGCCCGACGTGCAACGCCCTGGAGCTCAGCCGTACCCGCAACGCGTTAGAGTCGTCGAGGGAGAGGGAGGAGTCCACCAGTCTCGTGCTGCTCGGGAACTTCGTGTCGACCACGTTCTCCAGCCAGCTGGTGGGCCCCTCGAGCAGCGCCTTCACGGTCGAGGTGAGCGGATCTATCCGGCGGCGCAGATAGACAGGATCCGCGACCAGGACGTCCTTCTGGGAGCCGGAGGCCCTGTCGTCCCGGTCGGTCGCCGCGAAGTAGTACTTGTTGACCGAGCGGTAGATGCGATCGAAGTCGGACTTGCCGAGCACCAGGCCCGTCGGGGGCGCGTCGATGCGCCACTCACCGCCCACCCTCGTCAGGTGGATCGTCGTGCGGTACGTGCCCTCGGCCGGCTTGTACGCCTGCTTCCGGTCGACCGTCGCGATCTGCTTGCCGCTGAGCTCGGCGACGGCGGTCTTCTCCTCCGGGTCCCGGATCGGGCTGTCCATGCTGGGATTCGGCCCGTCCTCGAGCACCGTGGTCTGCGAGAACGGCTGCCAGTTCTTCGACGCCGCCCGGGTGAGATAGAGGCGCGCGGTCTTGTAGTCCGCCTCGTCGCTGGTGACCGCCTCGAGGAAGCCGCGCACGATGTCGTTCGGCCCCTCGCCGGCCCGCGGCGGCACCCCGAACACCCGCACCTGCGCGTCGGCGTCGGTGCGCTGCGAGGCGTCCACCCGGTGCACCTCACCGCTGTCCGGCATCGAGGCGCAGCCCGTCACCAGCAGCGCTCCTGAGCCGAGCAGCGCGCAGCCCCGCAGTGGGCTCCGTCGGCTCCATCGACGCCCGTTGTGCCGCTCAGAGCCCACGCGGCCCGCCCTCCCGCTCCGGTTCCCGTTCGTCCACTGGTGCCGTCGGCGGCGCCGTCGGTGGGGCCGTCGGCTCCGCCCGCGGCGCGGTGCGCGGCTGCGGCGGTATGGCGCCGAGGCCCGGACGGCCGTGCGGCAGACCCGCGTCGTTCAGCCCCCGGTTCCGTCGCGAGTCCTCGGGCTCGAGCGGAATCGGCGAGCCGCGCAGGGTCTCCCCCGCCGTGCGCGGCAGCGTCAGGCGGAATTGCGAGCCGCCGCCCGGCTCGCCCCACGCCTGCAGCCAGCCGCCGTGCAGACGCGCGTCCTCGACCGCGATCGACAGGCCGAGTCCCGTGCCGCCCGTGGTACGCGCGCGTGCCGGGTCCGCCCGCCAGAAGCGGTTGAACACCCGGGTCGCCTCGCCCGGCTTCAGCCCCACGCCGTAGTCCCGCACCGCGACCGCAACGGCGCCGCCCGCCGCCGCGAGCCGCACCACCAGATCCCGGCCCTCGCCGTGCTCCACGGCGTTGACCACCAGATTGCGCAGCACCCGCTCGACCCGCCGGGCATCCGCCTCGACGATCACCGGCTGCTCGTCCCCGCGCACCAGAACGCGGGTGCCCTTGCGCTCGGCGAGCGGCTCCGCACCCTCGATCACCCGGTGGACGATGTCCCGGAGATCCACCGGGGCCGCCTCCAGGGCCGCCGCTCCCGCGTCGAACCTGCTGATCTCCAGCAGGTCCGACAGCAGCGACTCGAACCGGTCGAGCTGGCCGCGCAGCAGCTCCGCCGACCGTGCCGTCGCCGGATCGAAGTCCTGCCGTGCCTCATGGATGACATCGGCCGCCATCCGTACGGTCGTCAGCGGGGTGCGCAGCTCGTGTGAAACGTCGGAGACGAAGCGCCGCTGCATCCGCGACAGCTCCTCCAGCTGCTGGATCTTGACCTGGAGGTTCTGCGCCATCTTGTTGAAGGCCTCACCGAGCCGCGCGATGTCGTCCTCGCCGGTGACCTTCATCCGTTCCTGCAGCCGGCCCGCCGCCAGCCGCTCGGAGATCCCGGCCGCCATCCGTACAGGCGTGACGACCTGCCGCACCACGAGCCAGGCGATGGCGCCCAGCAGCACCACCACGAAGACCCCGGCCGTCGCGAGCGTGCCCTTGACCAGGCTCAGCGACTTCTCCTCCTGGGTGAACGGGAAGAGGTAGTAGAGCTGGTACGCGTGACCGTTGACGTCGTTGAGCTGCTTGCCGATGGCCAGCCCGGGCTCCCCGGAGTCGCCTGACCCGCGGAAGATCCTCGTGTGCTGCTCATGCGTCCCCCGCTCGTCGTCGAGGGCCTGCCGCAGCTCACTCGGGACGCTCCGCTCGGGGTCCACGAAGCCGGAGGCCCTCGGCGCGCGCGTGCCCCGGCTGTCGTTCACCAGCGGCTGCTCGGTGTCGGAGCTGAGCGCCACCACGGAATAGACGCCCTGCCCGCCACTGGCCAGCTGCTCCACCAGCTCGGTCAGCCACTCGCTGGAGTTCTGCGGACCGCGCGCACCGACCTGCACGTCCTGGCCGCGGGCATCGGAGTCGGCCTTCTCACTGGCCACGGTGAAGCCGCCCACGGCCTGGCTCTGGGCCGCGCTCTGCTTGGCGTCCTGCAGGCCGTTGCGCACCTGGCCGATGACGACCACGCCGAGCAGCAGCACGACGCCCAGCGACATCAGCAGCGTCGTGGCGACCACCCGCAGCTGGATGTTGCGCCGCCACAGCCGCACGCCGGGCAGCAGCGGCCTGCGGACCCAGCGCATCAGAAGCCGCAGCACGGGGTGGACGGGGCCGCCCGGGGCCCCGTCCTGCAGGAGATTCCCGCCCTGCCAGAAGCGTTCGTACAACGAGATCTTGCCCACCGGGTCGACGGGCCGCCCCGAACGCACGCCCCCCGGGGGCCCGGCCCCCAGAGCTTCGGCCTCCGGAGAAGCACCGTTCCCGGACATGTCAGCTCGGCCCGGCCTTGTAGCCCACGCCACGCACGGTCACGACGATCTCCGGCCGCTCCGGATCCTTCTCGACCTTCGAGCGCAGCCGCTGCACGTGCACATTCACCAGCCGCGTGTCGGCCGCGTGCCGGTAGCCCCACACCTGTTCCAGGAGCACCTCACGTGTGAAGACCTGCCACGGCTTGCGGGCGAGCGCGACCAGCAGGTCGAACTCCAGCGGGGTCAGCGCGATCGACTGACCGTCCCGCTTCACCGAATGGCCCGCCACGTCGATCACCAGATCGCCGATCGCGAGCTGTTCCGGCGCGGGCTCCTCGGACCGCCGCAGCCGCGCACGGATCCGGGCGACCAGCTCCTTCGGCTTGAACGGCTTGACGATGTAATCGTCCGCACCGGACTCGAGCCCTACCACCACATCGACCGTGTCGCTCTTCGCGGTCAGCATGACGATGGGCACCCCGGACTCAGCCCGGATGAGCCGGCAAACCTCGATGCCGTCCCGGCCGGGCAGCATCAGATCGAGTAGCACCAGATCCGGCTTGACCTCGCGGAAGGCGGCAAGAGCCTTGTCGCCGTCCGACACGAACGACGGTTCAAAACCTTCCCCGCGCAGCACGATGCCGAGCATCTCCGCCAGTGCGGTGTCGTCGTCGACGACTAGGACGCGTCCCTTCATAATCGACATCATCCCATTAGCTAATCGTTACCTGGCGTGACCTGGCACACAGCTCGGCGAGCCCTGCGCCCGTGACCGGCGAAAGCACCCCCGACTCGGTGACGAGCGCCGTCACCAGGTCCGGCGGCGTGACGTCGAATGCGGGGTTGTACGCCTGCGTCCCCAAGGGCGCCACAGGCATCCCGGCGCCCGGCTCGGCCCCCGCCACCGGGACGGACGGAGCCACGAACTCGGTCACCTCATGCCCCGGCCGCTGCTCCACCTCTATGGACGCCCCGTCCGGAGTCTCCAGGTCCACGGTCGTGGTCGGGGCGACGACGATGAACGGCACATGGTGATAGCGCGCGAGCACCGCGAGCGGATAGCTGCCCACCTTGTTCGCCACCGATCCGTCCGCGGCGATCCGGTCCGCACCGATCAGCACGGCGTCCACCTCACCCGCAGCGAAGACCGAGCCCGCCGCATTGTCGGTGAGCAGCGTATACGCCATGCCGCTGCGCGCTGCCTCGTACGCGGTAAGCCGGGCGCCCTGCAGCAATGGCCGCGTCTCGCCGACCCACAGCCGCCGGAGCTCACCGGCCCGGTGCGCCGCCCGCGCCACAGCGAGGGCCGTGCCGTCGCCGCCCGAGACCAGGGTGCCGGTGTTGCAATGAGTGAGAATCCGGTGACCGCCGCCCGGCAGCAGCTCGCCGAGGAGCGCGAAACCGTGCTCCGCCATCCGGGCGCTCGCCTCAGACTCCTCCTGGTGAAGCGCCCGTGCCTCGGCGAGCGCAGCCGCGGCCGCCTGCTTCTGGTCCGCACCCTCCTTGACCGCATCGCTGTACGCACCCGCCGCCCTGCGCACCCCGTAGCCGAGATTGACGGCGGTGGGCCGCGCGTGCGCCAGCAGCTCAGCGGACTCGTCCACGTCGTAACCCCGCGCGGCGGCGAGCGCGACCCCGTACGCCCCGGCAATCCCCAGCAGCGGAGCCCCCCGGACGGCGAGGGTCCGGATGGCCTGCACCAGTGCCGGTACGTCGGTGCAGACCAGCTCCACCTCCTCTGCCGGGAGCCGGGTCTGGTCGAGGAGCACCAGCACGGGCCCCTCCGGCGGTTCGTCCCAGCGCAGCGAGGGAACAGCGGGTGGCCCTCCGGCCACCGGAGGTACCGCGTCCTGATCAGCCATTCGCCCAGTCTGCACGGTCCGGCACGGGTATTTGAAGGTGTGGCGAGGGTGGAGGGCCAGGTACGAACGCCGACGGGCCGTGGCACGATGGCAGCCAACCGGCCGTTGCTGTGCTTTCCCAGGGGCTGTTCCCCTGCCACCGGAGCCCAGTCGACACCGCCGACGGGCACCGTGAAGGAGCGATGATGAACGACTCTCCGGGCTGGGCTTCGCCCGGATCCTCCCCCTCCGACGAGCCGGGCCGGAACAGCCCCGGCCCTACCCCGCCCCCGGGCCAGGGTCCGGGCGGAGGTCCCGCCTGGGGCGGCCAAGGCGGCTGGGGCGGGCAGGGCGGCTGGGGCGGGCAGGGCGGCTGGGGTTCCGGCTGGGCCCAGCCTCCGGCTGCGGCCAAGCCCGGCATCATTCCGCTGCGCCCGCTCGGCGTGGGGGAGATCCTGGACGGCGCGGTGTCCGCCATGCGCGCCCACTGGCGCACCGTCCTCGGCATCACCCTCGCCGTCGCCGTCCTCACCCAGACCGCCGCGACTCTCGCGACAGGGCTCTGGTTCCGCGACTCGACCAGCCTCGACGGCCTCGAGAACAACCCGGACCCGACGGTCGACGAGACCCTGGACGCCTTCGGCGGCACCATGGCCAACGTCGGCGTGACCTGGCTCATCAGCATGCTCGGCACGATCATCGCCACCGCCATGCTGACGATCGTGGTCAGCCGTGCCGTGCTCGGGCGCTCCGTGTCCACCGCCGAGGCCTGGAGCGGCTCCCGTCCTCAACTGCCGCGGCTCTTCGGCCTCCTGTTCCTGATCCCCGTGCTCATACTGGGCGCGACCGCCGTCGGAATGGCTCCGGGCATCATCCTTTCCAGCACCGGCAGCCCCGACGGGGGAACCGCGCTCGCGCTCCTCGGCGGCCTCGCCGGGCTGACCGTCGCCATCTGGCTGTGGATCCGCTACAGCCTCGCAGCACCCGCCCTGATGCTCGAGAAGCAAGGGGTGATCGCCTCCTTGCGCCGCTCCGCGAAACTCGTACGGGGCGCCTGGTGGCGGGTGTTCGGCGTCCAGCTCCTCACGGTGGTCCTGATCTTCGTGGTCTCGGCCGTCATCGAAATCCCCACCAGCATCATCGCCATGGTCGTCGGCGGCGAAGGCGCACTGGACTGGCTGTCGGGGGAGGCAGTCACCACGACCTGGTCCTTCCTGGTCGTCGCCGGCATCGGCGCGGTGATCAGCTCGACGATCACCCTCCCGATCAGCGCCGGTGTCACCGCACTGCTGTACATGGACCAGCGCATCCGCCGCGAGGCCCTGGACCTGGAGCTCGCCCGCGCCGCGGGAGTTGCCGGATACGGTTCCCAGCAGCCGGGCAGCGAGCAGCCTCACGACGCGGCACCGGGGAGCTGATGCGGTGATCGCCACGGGGGGCACGGCCGCGGTGGTCCAGTTCCTGGCGCGTGCCGACGACGAGGTACCGGTGACGATCCCACGCGTCCCCGCCCGCGACGCAGCGGAGCGTGAACTCTCCAAACCGATGTACCGGGAGCACGAACCGGGGCTCTTCCAGCGCGCACTCGACTGGTTCTGGGAGCGGATCGACGACCTCCTCGGCGCCGCATCAGGGGTCACTCCCGGCGGCACGCTCGGCCTCGTCGTCATCGTCATCGCGGTCGTGCTGCTCGTGGTCGCCCTGCGCCTCAGGCTCGGTGCCCTGCGCCGCACGCCCGCGACGGGCGGCGGTCTCTTCGACGACGGCCCGCGCAGCGCCGCCGAACACCGCGCCGCAGCCGAACGCCACGCCGCCGACCAACGCTGGGACCAGGCCGTCCAGGAGCGCATGCGCGCCGTCGTCCGCTCCCTAGAGGAGCGCGCCTTGCTCGAACCGCGCCCCGGCCGCACCGCCGACGAAGCAGCCACCGAGGCCGGCCGCTCCCTGCCCGACCACGCCGACCCCCTGCAGGCCGCGGCCCGCGCCTTCGACGACGTCACGTACGGCGGGCGCCATGCCACGCCCGATGCGTACGCCCAACTGCGCGACCTCGACGCCGATCTGCAGCGCAGCAAACCGCGGTTCGACACGGCTTCCGCCGGAGGCGCCGGATGACCGCGGCCGTTACCGCCCCCACGTCGACCTCCGCCACGTCGACCTCCCCCACGGCCCGTCAGCTGTGGCCCCGCTCCCGCGGACTGCTGCTGGCGCTCGTCGTCCTTGTCATCGCGGGCGTCGTCCTCGCCGCCCTGCGCTCCGGCGAGCAGCGCGGCCGTCTCGACCCCCGCTCCGCGGACCGCCTCGGCAGCCGTGCCGTCGCCGAACTCCTCGCCGACCGCGGCGTCACCACCGAAGTCGTGACCACGACCGACGCTGCCGTGGCCGCAGCGGGACCGCGCACGACGGTGCTCGTCTCTGATCCCGACCGCCTCAACCCCGGCCAGCAGCGCAGGCTGCATGGCGCACTCGAGAAGTCCGGCGGTCGCACGGTACTCGTCGCCGCCGGCGAACCCTCGATCGACACCCTCGCGCCCGGTGTCGGGATCGCCGCGGCCACCAAGGTGAGCACCCGCCCGCCGGGCTGCTCCCTGCCCGCTGCCGAGCGCGCCGACGACGCCGAACTCGGCGGTATCCGTTACGAGTCCTCCGACCGGGGCGCCCACGCCTGCTACCTCAGTGGCGGACTTCCGACGCTGCTCCGCCAGCCCGGCGCGAACGGCGGAGACGCGGTGCTGCTCGGCTCCCCCGACATCCTCTTCAACGACCGCCTGGCCGAGCAGGGCAATGCCTCCCTCGCCCTCCAACTCCTCGGCTCCCACCCGCATCTCGTCTGGTACCTCCCCTCCCTCTCCGACGCGGCCGCCACCGACGGCACCGACCGCAGTTTCTTCGACCTCATCCCTGCGGGCTGGGGCTGGGCCCTGCTCCAACTCGCCCTCGCCGCAGCACTCGCAGCCCTCTGGCGCGCCCGCAGGCTCGGCCCGCTCGTTCCCGAGCAGCTGCCCGTCGCCATCCGGGCATCGGAAGCGACCGAGGGCCGCGCCCGCCTGTACCGGCAGGCAAATGCCCGCGACCGCGCAGCCGATGCTCTACGCTCCTCCACTCGCGCCCGGCTCGCACCGCTCGTGGGCGTACCCGCCTCGCTGGCCCACAGCCCCCAGGAACTTTGCCCGGCGGTCGCCGGTCATCTGCCGCCCCCAGCACCGGACATCCGGCTCCTGCTCTTCGGCCCCGCACCTGCCGACGACCCCGCTCTCGTCCGGCTCGCCGACGATCTCGACGACCTGGAGCACCGCATCAGCTCCAGCACAGCCACACCTACTGACGTCACGTCAGCCCAGCACTCCGCATCACCCTCGATCGAAAGGGACCGCACTCCGTGAGCGCCCCGACTCCCGACAGCGCCCGCGCCTCCCTCGAGGCACTGAGAACTGAAATCGCCAAGGCCGTGGTCGGCCAGGACCCCGCCGTCACCGGGCTGGTCGTCGCGCTTCTGTGCCGCGGTCACGTCCTCCTGGAGGGCGTACCGGGAGTCGCCAAGACACTGCTCGTACGCGCCCTGGCCGCGTCACTCCAACTCGACACCAAGCGCGTCCAGTTCACCCCTGACCTGATGCCCAGCGACGTCACCGGCTCGCTCATCTACGATGCGCGCACGGCCGAGTTCTCCTTCCAGCCCGGCCCGGTCTTCACCAACTTGCTGCTTGCCGACGAGATCAACCGGACACCGCCCAAAACTCAGGCATCCCTGCTCGAAGCCATGGAGGAACGCCAGGTCTCGGTCGATGGCAGGCCGCGCCCGCTGCCCGACCCCTTCCTCGTCGCCGCGACGCAGAACCCGGTCGAGTACGAAGGCACGTACCCCCTCCCCGAAGCCCAACTCGACCGATTTCTCCTGAAGCTGACGGTCCCACTGCCGTCCCGCCAGGATGAGATCGATGTCCTCACGCGCCATGCTGAGGGCTTCAACCCCCGTGACCTCGAAGCGGCCGGAATCCACCCTGTGGCAGGCCCCGAGGACCTGGCGGCCGCCCGGGCCGCCGTGGCCAAGACCGCGGTCTCCCTCGAGATCACCGGCTACGTCGTCGATATCTGCCGTGCCACGCGCGAATCCCCCTCGCTCTCTCTGGGCGCGTCCCCCCGCGGGGCCACCGCCCTTCTTGCCACCGCACGCGCCTGGGCCTGGCTAACCGGCCGCGACTACGTCATTCCTGACGATGTGAAGGCACTTGCCCTGCCCACCCTCCGCCATCGCATCCAGCTCCGCCCGGAAGCCGAGATGGAAGGCGTCACCGCCGATTCCGTCATCACGTCAGTCCTCGCCAACGTTCCCGTACCCCGCTGAGCCGACGGGAACGGATCCTTGGCCCTCACCGGACGCACCGCCCTGATCGCCGCACTCGGCGCGCTCCTCACCGGTCTGCTGCTCCCAAACTGGACCGGCATCCTCGCTGTCAACATCCCTCTTGCACTCGCAATTCTGTGCGACCTCGCACTCGCCGCGCCAGTGCGCAAGCTCCGTTTCACTCGATCTGGTGACACATCAGTTCGACTCGGCGAGCAAGCGCATGTGAATCTCACAGCCGATAACGCCTCAAACCGACCCTTGCGGGCCGATCTCCGCGATGCCTGGCCTCCCAGCAGCTGGCCGACCGGGACCGGCCCCGCGGCCTCGCGCCACCAACTGGGCATTCCGTCAGGCGAGCGCCGCCGCCTCATCACCACCTTGCGACCAACGCGCCGCGGAGACCGCCGGTCAGAACGCATCACCGTCCGCTCGTACGGACCCTTCGGCCTGGCAGCCCGGCAAGGGCACCACCAAGTGCCCTGGACCGTACGCGTCCTCCCCCCGTTCACCAGCCGCAAGCACCTCCCGGCGAAGCTCGCGCGCCTCCGTGAACTCGACGGCCGCACCAGTGTTCTGACCCGCGGTGAGGGCACGGAGTTCGACAGCCTCCGCGAATACATCCCGGGCGACGACACTCGGTCCATCGACTGGCGCGCCACCGCCCGGCAGTCCACCGTCGCCGTACGCACATGGCGCCCCGAGCGCGACCGCCGCATTCTTCTGGTCCTCGACACAGGCCGCACCTCAGCGGGGCGGGTGGGCGACGCGCCTCGCCTCGATGCCGCCATGGACGCCGCACTGCTGCTCGCCGCACTCGCCACCCGCGCCGGCGACCGCGTCGATCTGCTCGCCTACGACCGGCGGGTTCGGGCCTCGGTTCAGGGACGCGCAGCGGGTGACCTCCTCCCCGCCTTGGTCAATGCCCTGGCGACGCTCGAACCAGAGCTCGTAGAAACGGACGCCCGCGGCCTCGCGGCCACAGCCCTCCGTACCGCCCCGAGACGATCCCTGGTCGTCCTGCTCACCGGCCTCGACGCCGCGGCCGTCGAAGAAGGCCTGCTGCCCATTCTCCCCAGGCTCACGCACCGGCATACGGTCCTGCTGGCCTCTGTGGCCGACCCGCGCATCCAAGAGATGGCGGAGTCGCGCGGGTCGCTTGAAGGTGTGTACGAAGCAGCAGCGGGAGCCCAGGCTCAGTCCGAACGGCGCCGCACAGCCGACCGGCTACGGCGGCACGGGGTCACCGTCGTGGACACCACTCCCAGTGAGCTCGCCCCTGCACTCGCCGACGCCTACTTGGCGCTCAAGGCCTCTGGTCGCCTCTGAGCGGTTATCTCTGTCTTCGTCTCCGTTGTCGACTAATGCCACCGTGGCCATTGCCGCTGGACGCAGAAAAGCCGTGGTTCCCGGATCGAATACGATCCGGGAACCACGGCTCAATGTTTGTTCGGCGGCGTCCTACTCTCCCACAGGGTCCCCCCTGCAGTACCATCGGCGCTGAAAGGCTTAGCTTCCGGGTTCGAAATGTAACCGGGCGTTTCCCTAACGCAATGACCACCGAAACACTACGAAACACAACCGCCGGAGCCCCACAAAAAAACGGGGGCCGGGGTCGTTGCTTCAGAACCAACACAGTGAACGCGAGCATCTGAGGACAAGCCCTCGGCCTATTAGTACCAGTCAACTCCACCCGTTACCAGGCTTCCATATCTGGCCTATCAACCCAGT